>DPVY01000016.1:989-5411 GCA_003527965.1 Fidelibacterota bacterium | reverse complement strand
TGGTTTGACGAAAAAGGAATATTTTTCGGAATCGGAATGCATTCCCAGTGCCGGCGCCCCCAGGTCAAAGCCCCGCCATTCCCGCCGGCGCGCGGCATAAGATTGACGGCTTTCCGGCGCATAAGCGTAAACAAACTCAAAGGGGCCGTTTGCGGGATTCCACCAGCCGCTGTCCTGCGCAACTTGAAATATATTATCGGAAGCCATGAAGTAATCGGGATCGCTCAGATCGATTTGACGAATCCGGCTGCCGTTGGCATTGACGGAAATATGATCGTCAGGAACCCGCCGAGCCACCCAGACAGCGCCTCTGTTCCCTTTGCCCGGTCCGACAATCTCAAAATGCCAGACCTCTTTCGTATCGGCAATGGTCAGGCATTCACCCTCATCACTCCAACCATATTTTTTTAACAGATCACCCGACAGCTGAATTGCTTCCCGGGCTGTGCTGCAGCGTTCCAGCATCAATCTCACTAACTGTTGACAGTCGATCATATTCTTGTCGGATTCGTGCAGAGATTCTCGTCCGCCGAATGTAGATTCACCGATAGCCAGTTGTTTTTCATTCATGCAGGGATAGGCGGTATTAATGAAGCTATGGGTATATTCTACCTGGGGAATCTCACCAACAACATCGTGTTTATAGGTCGGCATTGCCAGAGAATCATAGGGTGCCCGTTTTACAATAGTTGCCAGATCGCCTTTTCTATGTTTTTTTGCAGGTGTAATGTCCAACCAGGATCTCGTCCGATGGCTGTCACAAGTGTGGGATGTAACCACCGAGCCGTCGGCGGAAGCTTTTTTCCCTACGGTAATAGAAGTACAACCGTCGGGAAAACCACCTACCCAATCGGGCTTATCCTTCGCACCGGCAAACAGTATCGAAGCAGCCAAAACAAGTATCAAAATCGTTTTCAGAACTGAATTCATTTTCTCTCCTCACTACAATTTCAAAAGAACCAATATTGGGAATTGAATTTGAACATCACAGACAGAAATTGCAATGCTAAAATTCCATTACGCTAATTCCAGGCAAAGAGGGATTTATTTATTGTTTCAATGCATTAGGATTATTAAATTTTGCCGCTTATTGAATGGCGGTGTAGCTCAGTTGGTTAGAGCAGCGGAATCATAATCCGCGTGTCCGGGGTTCGAGTCCCTGCACCGCTACCACTTTTATCAACACCTAAATATTTGTTTTTGTATTCGGTTAGCGCATTGATAATCATGTCGATGTCAACACCCTCAAAAACGCTGTTTTGGTACTGTTTGGTCATCACTTTTGGTCATCACTTTTATACGTGTTGTCGATGGGGCTTCAGGCTGATTAGCGCGATTTTGGTCATCACTTTGGTCATCATTTTGCAATAATAACATATTCAGCAGGTGCGCAGCCTCTTCCATTCGCTCTGTAGATTGACTTAAATAATGCTTTTCCGTAGTGGCGGTGGAAGAATGAGCCAAGAATTCTTTAATATCGTAGATTGAAGTTCCACCGTACGCTAAAAAAGACCCTGTCGACTTTCTCAAACTATGAACATCCAGGCTTTCATAGCCGTCTTTTTTTATTTGTATTCCTGCTTTTTTATATAAGGCCATTATGCGATTATAAACCGCGGACCCATCATAGGGAAAAGGGAACTTACTTTTAGACTTTTCTTTTAATTTTGTTAACACATCCAGAAGAGCATTGCCAACTGCAATCTCGGATTCCTTATCCCGCTTACGATGGCGTAAATAAACGACCTTTTTAGTGAAATCAATATCATCCCAAGTAAATTTTGGTCTTAAAATCTCGCTTCGTCGTGCACCTGTAAAAATATATAAAAGAACAAGTGACATGTTTACAATATCATCCCCACATACCGCAAGTAACTTCTTAAACTCTTCAATACTAAGTACCCTTATATGTTCTTTTTTAACCCTTAATTTTCGGAGGTTTTTAAAGGGATTATCGTCCAAATGATTACGTCTTATCGCCCAATTAAACAATACTTTTAGATGCGCTATATCAGTATTAATTGTGGTAGGTTTTACCTTTTCCAATCGAGACCTGCGATATTCATCGATAATTTTCTCAGTAACATCCTTAGGATTTATGTCGCCAACTGTATTTATTATACTTTTTACGGCCACATCGACACGTTTGATTGTACTTTCAGTAATACTTTCAGCAAATTGGTTGGGAATAGCATCATAATATTTTTTGTAATTTTTATAAAGATCAGACATCGAGTGTATAGAATCTTTCTTCATCGAACGAGTTACGTTTATCCCCTGTTCCAATTTTTTCGACAACTGTTTCTCAACATCACAGGCAATCTTAAAATCTGTATCTACAACTTTTCGAACTCTATCACCATTAATGGGATTTCGAAGATCAATGGTAAAGCCGGCGCATTTCTGTATTTTCCTCAATTCGGGGTTCCAGTAATCATAGATATTCCGTTTTCTTTTCTTCGAAAAATAGGGTCTAACTGGCATTTGTTTTCCTCCATTGTAATTTAGTAATTTTTATAGAATCCGCAATCAATCTAACAAGTCACTAAGCACTAAATTGACATTAGTATTGTAATCACGATACGGGAGTATTATTTTTTCCAATTCTTCTTTAGGAATTCTTACAGCCCGACCAATTTTTATAGGTTTAATTTTACCTTCTTTAATCCATTTTCGGATACAATCTTCGGAAAGATCATAAATTTTGGAAACGGTAGCAACGCTGTAATATCGGTCAATAACTCCGCCGCAATATGGGCAGAATTTCTCTGACTGAGTGTCCCGGTTTTTCATAGTTCCCTCTATTTGGAGGGTTAATCACGCTCAAAGGCGGTAGAAAATAACTATTCCATTTTGACATGTGCTTACCGATTAAAATGGAACATCTTCGTCATTATCGGTATCAATGTATTCACTTTCAGAAAGCCCAAATGGATCAGAATTACATTGATCATCATTATTATAAACCTCAGTGAAAGGTGTAACAGGCTGATTCGGATCATAATCGGCACTACTTGAGCAGCTATTACGTTTCGATGTAATTCTAATGAATGTTCTGTTCCCGGAGCCTCTTCCTAACCACTCGATTCTATAGTTGGTGTATAAGTTTATTTCATCAAGCAGTTTTCTAAGGTTTTTAGCAAAATTCCTAGGTCGATAGTATTTAACAAAAGATGAATGTTCACCCTGTCTACCTGATACTTTATCGTAAAGATCGGCTGTGGATATTTTATCTGTATCAATGATATACCGGTTGCTATCTAAATAATCCTCGACTGCTTCCCAAAGCAGATCATCCTGAAGAGTAAAGGCCGCTTGTGAGTTATTAATGAGGTCGACAATATCCATTAGATACTGTTTCTCATCTTCGGGTACAATCATGTATATAAAATTTGAGAAGTCGGCAATCCTTAAGTTTTTTGGAGGTTTTACACCTTCATTTTGCTTAAGTCTTTGCAAAATGAGTTTACACTCATTAAGAAACTCCGTCATTAATTCATCTCGACAACCAATAATATCATTAATTAAAAGGCCTTCCGCTTCGCGATCTTTTGTACTAATCGGATCAACAAAAAAGAGCAGAATTCGCTGATTAATATCATCACGATTAAATGAAGGGGTTCGAGCGGTTAATCCCAAAAGAATATTGGGAGTTAGTTCAACCTTTTCATTGTCAGTGTAGAGCTTCCGTTGTTGGATAGTTTGACCGGTTGCTGTTGTTGCAATCGCATCAAGCAACCATTCGTTATTTTGCTTTGTATCACAATTGTCAATAACCATGAAAGCATTCTGGCTGACTAATACCGGCCACTCCTTCCGAAGTTCCGGACGCATACTAATAACGTTGAACTTACTCTTCCCGAATAGGATTAAACCAAGAATCCGTAATATAAAGGTTTTACCCGAACCTTTCTGCCCAATAAAGGCAATAATGATTTTGGTTGGCATATGATACGCGAACGGCATATATCTAATATATTCCCCAAAAATGTATCTGGATTGCTCCGGAGATAAAGGAAAGTCACCGTCTTTTGTAAAGTTGATCTTATCCAAAATAAGTGAGTTCCAAAGATGGAAATCTGAATGTCCATTCCCAAGATACTTAAATGAATCGTATTTAAGTTCTGGCGAGAACAGTACATTGTCGGTTCCATTGGGATATTCTTCGACACTACAATCGGTAACTTTATACAACTTCTCCGTTCCATTCTGCAAATAGAGAATATTGGATTTGGGATTATAATGTGCAAAGTTAGATAATTCTACCAAGTTACCGTTTCGAATAAACTCGGCAATTATCTCTTTATAAATCGCTTTGTGGATATATTCTGAAGGATTGATACCAAATTTATCCATAAGAAGAACATCAAATTCCGATGTAGTTCTCGCACCTTCATAGACTGGGTATATTAATATACCCAG
>DPVY01000016.1:0-725 GCA_003527965.1 Fidelibacterota bacterium | reverse complement strand
ACCTTCATAGACTGGGTATATTTTACCGATTTGATTCCAGTAATAATATTTGTTATTCTGGGTTCTATAGAATTTCCCGCTTTTGGTTAAATTCTGAATCACAATATTCCGGATTAACCTGGTTTTATCTCTAGAACCGATCTTTGATCCAATGATACTGTTTACCTGTTCCTTTGGTGTCTCTAAAAGCGAACATCTCATCTCCTCAAGCAATAAAATGGCTTTATCGCTTGTTATCCCTTTATGATGCTTAATAAATTCGACAATATCTCCACCGCTACCATCAGACGTCGAAAAACAAGAATAAGTATCTGTTTTTGAATAATATGTAAAACAATTATTATGCTCGCATAGGGGACATGGATTAATCTTCTCTGTCGGATTATTACCAATGTCTACCCCAATGACATTTACCAAATAATACTTTAATGTTATTGTTGATTTATTCTTCCTTGTTTTCGGCTTTTTGATGTGATCTTGCGTTGTAATTAACTTACTCACTAACTTTTTGAGATTGACGTAGCTGCGGGAGTCATTTAACACAATACATCTTTGTTTTTTCTTTTTATCAGGTCGAAAACCGTCAGCCTGTCGAAAATACCGGTTTGCCGAAAACATCATGAAATCCGGGATATTCGGAGACGTTTGCTTTGGTTCCATCGGAATTTGATAATAATCCGGCATCTGAATACTCAAATACTCAACCAGAGATGTTGAATACTTTT
>DPVY01000278.1 GCA_003527965.1 Fidelibacterota bacterium | reverse complement strand
AGGGCGATACAGATGACATATTGGGGCGCCTGCGTGACAAGACCCAATTAAAAGATATCAAAGCCTATACCGAAAGTCGCGGGAAACGCATCGGCGGCTGGGACCGGGTTGTAATCAGCTCCTGTCATAATAAGGAAAACGCCCTATGGGAAGGTAAATCCGTGGCTGAATGTGCGGAATTATCCGGCAAGGAGCCTTTTTTGTTCATCCGGGACTTATTGATTTCCGATCGCAACCGGGTCGATGTTATCGGCTTTGCCATGGATGAAGATAATCTAAAGAAAGTATTGGCATCGCCGCTGATGATGATTGGTTCCGACGGGAGCGCCGTGGCGCCTTACGGTAAGATTGGTGAAGGTAAACCTCATCCTCGCTTTTACGGAACTTTCCCGCGGGTTCTCGGTAAATATGCCCGAAATGAAAAGATCTTCGGTCTAAATACCGCAATAAAAAAAATGACCTCAATGCCGGCTGAGAAACTGGGTATAAAAAAGCGGGGCATTATCCAAAAAGGATACTTTGCGGATATTACAATTTTCAATCCCGAGACCGTCCTCGATAACGCAACTTTTACCAATCCTCATCAATATCCCGACGGTATTGAATATGTTATTGTCAACGGTAAACTAACCATCGAACAGGGCAATCACACCGATGTTTTTGCCGGACGCGTCCTGAGGCACGAGATTTGACCGGATCATTAATATTTCCAAATCACCCGCTATTAGTTATTACTTTCAGTATAGGAGCGATATTATTTTTGTCATGGATCGCTATCGCGGTTATTTCGTTCAAAGAAAATGAGATGATTGCTTTCCGCCGCTCTATGTTGATGTCAATCGGAATGTCCGCTCCGTATCTGATTGTCAGTATAAACCTTTTCCCCTATCAAATCCTGAGCGCTCAAACATTATTAGCAATAACGGCATTCGCCATACTCGTTTTAATTTTACCAGTTGGTAAACGAACTTCTAAAATCACGGTAATTCCCGATAATTATCGTTTTGACGAGCGTGATACTATGTTCTCCCGTCACGAGCTCCAACAAGGGACGCCTCAATCCAAAGAATATTATAGCGCTCATCCAAAAGCAAAAAATACCGATGACCGTTTCCGCCGGAAGCCGGGATTACTGTCCCCCAATTCTAAATATTATGATCAATATTATTTCCAGGCAGCGGATGCCAGTTTTGATACTATCGCCCGGATACGAAATACAGTCGATGGTCCGGTAAATCCGGCAAAAATAGATTCAAAACCGACAGAAATCAGCCGGTTTCTGAAACAATGGGCAATTAAATTAGGATCTCATTCCGTAGGCATTACAACCCTGAAACCTTATCATCTCTATTCCGTTTCAGGACGGGAAGATCGATATGGCAAACCGGTAAATATTAATCACTCATACGCAATTGCAATCACCGTGGAAATGGACTTTGCAGCAGTAAGTTCTGCTCCGCTTGCTCCAACGGTAGCGGAATCCGCCCGGCAATATGTTAATTCCGGAATAATCGCCATCCAAATAGCAAAATTCATCCGGGATCTTGGCTATTCTGCCAGAGCACATATTGACGGTAACTACCTGGTGATTTGTCCGCTGGTTGCCCGGGATGCCTGTTTGGGCGAGATCGGCAGAATGGGATTGTTGATAACGCCCGACCTTGGGCCAAGAGTTCGCCTTGCGATTGTCACTACTGACTTGCCACTTGCCGAAGATAATTATACCAGAGACTATACAGTTGAAGATTTTTGCCGTCATTGCAAGAAATGTGCAGTCAATTGTCCCGCCGGAGCCATTCCGAAGGGCAATCCCGGAGATCACAACCGCATCAAGCGCTGGAAAATAAATGACGCCGCCTGTTTTACCTATTGGTGTGGGGTGGGTACCGACTGCGGGCAGTGCCTGCGGGTTTGCCCATACTCCCATCCGAATACATTTCTCCACAATTTAATTCGAGTCTGTATACGTAATTCGCTAATCTTTCGGCGATTTGCGCTGATTATGGATGATTTTCTCTATGGCCGACAACCGAAGCCGAAAGACTACACTTGTCCTGCGGTTGCCGGACAAATCAAATCGGTGAATCGCCGCCGGTTCTCAAGTCTAACAACTTAAGTCATGTCATTGTTGGAATCCTTATGCCGAGCTAATCGTAATTATTGGAATCACAATCATGCGAAAAACCTGTCTCAAAGCCTTTCAAGTCATCACTTTTTTCCTGCTGATATTTCTGGCGGTCAGTACATTTATTCCTCAAGTCAGTGAATTTCCACCCGGCGAGTACCCCGGCGCTGCAAATAGATTGACCCATGTTTTACATTTTGATCGGTTTTACGGATCGGCAATCAATATCGCGCTCTGGGGATTATTAGCATTATTCATCATCACCGGTATCCTTTTCAATGGTATTCACACCCCGATCAGGAAAATCCTGCACCTGTTGCTGGCGCTCTGTTTTATCGTTATCGCTGTTGAAGAAAGCAGCAACCGGCGCTTCAATATTACAATCCGCGAAGGTCAGGAAATTCTATTTTCCGATTATACCGGTACAATTTCCGAAAAACACAATCTGCGGATAAAGTTGCTTCAATTCGAGATACAGCGCCATCCTGATCAGCGCACACCCAGGGCGTTCATCAGCCACTTATTAATCAATAATCAGGATACCGTTCAATTGGCAGTGAACAAGCCCTACGCCATTGACCGTTATCGACTCTATCAAAGCGCCTACGAGCAGAAGCTTACTTTTTTAGTCAACATCGACGATCGGGTTTATGCTATGAGTTTCGGCGACTCGGTTTCGCTAACCGACGGTTCATTCATCCTTGAAGATTTTGATCATCAGACCCGGCAATTTAATCTGTGCGTCAATGATAAATATTATCATATCGGGATGAAACAGCCCCAGGCCATAGGAGCATATCATGTCGTCATCAACCCCGGCGGCACGTGTTACGAAAGCATTATCGCAGTGGCGGAAGTCCGTTGGCTTAAGTTATTGCTGCTGCTGGGGCTTCTTTATCTTGTCAGCCTCTCTATCGCCTTCTGGTATCGTAGTGGAGCCGCGCTTACCCAAAAGTAAGCAATAACGGTTTTTCGATTATAAGGTGCAAGTAGCAGGTTCGACAGTTTCGATATTTTTTATCTCATCGAGATTCCTATATGGGACGATTCCATTAAGATTATATTTCCATATTTATTCATTCCTGGCCAAAGAGTAAAAACCTTAGAAAATAAGACCGTAAATCAAGGCTCTTACATGGTAATATGGGATGATACCAAATTATGCCGACCGGAATGTAGCCAGTGGTGTTTATGCCTACCGCTTGCAAAACGAACTCCGGATGCGATCGGGCATGTATTTTCTTATAGTAAGATCGGGACGAAAGGTTTTGTGCAGAGAGAAGCTGCTGTATTTGAAATAACCCCGGTTTTACCATTAATAAATGGAAGGGGCACAGAAATCTGTGCCCCTTTTTATCACAGCCCACACACAAAAATTTAATCTAGTGAATGAACCACCAGCCCGCTGCGCAGTTTCGGCTCGAACCAGGTGGTTTTCGGCGGCATGATCTTGCCGGCATCGGCAATTGCCATTAATTGTTCGATAGATACGGGATAGAGGGCAAAGGCTACCGCCATTTCACCGGAATTAACCCGTTTTTCCAATTCGCTCAGCCCGCGTATTCCACCGATGAAGTCGATGCGTTCATCTTTGCGCAGATCGCCAATTCCCAGAATGGGAGAGAGGATATTATTAGTCAGTATCGATACATCCAGACTCTCTACGGGATCTTCGGGATTGAAAGTACCGGATTTCGCCTTGAGGACATACCACTGATTGTTGAGATACATACCGAAAGTATTTGCCGTTTGGGGTTTAGCGGAACCGTGGCAGCAAACCTTTGAGATATCGAATTTCTCACTGATTTTATTAATGAACTGCTGCTCGCTCAAGCCATTCAGATCTTTGACGATGCGGTTGTAATCCAGGATTTTCAGTTGATTGTGGGGAAACAACACCGTCAGAAACCAGTTATATTCCTCGTCGCCGGTATGATTTGGGTTCTCTTTTCGGCGCATTTCACCAACCATGGCGGCTGATTTTGAACGGTGATGACCATCGGCAACGTAGGTAAAAGGAATCTGACTGAATTGATCTATCAGTAATTTGACTGTTGTCGCTTCTTCCACAACCCAGATTGTATGCCGAATACCGTCATCGGCGGTAAAATCGTATTCCGGCGAAGTCGCGGTGATTTTCGTAACGATACTATCAATCTCATTACGAGCCGGATAAGTCAGGAGGACCGGTCCTGTGTTGGCATTTGTATATTTTACATGCTTTATCCGGTCGCGTTCTTTCACTTCGCGGGTTAGTTCGTGAATACGGATTTTACCTTCGAGATAATCTTCAACCGCAGCATTGCCGACCAGACCATATTGTTCATGGCTATTCATTATTTGGCGATAGACGTAAAGGCAATCGGATTTATCCTGGATCAACCAGCCATTCTTTATCATGGCTTGCAGATTTTCGGCGGCTTTGAGATACACTTTTTCATCATAATGGTCGGTATCTTCCGGAAGATCAATTTCCGATTTGACCACATGCAGAAAGGAATAGGGATTTCCCTCCGCTTCGAGGCGGGCTTCTTCTGAATTCAGGACGTCATAGGGACGGGAGGCGATTTTCTCAGCTAATTCCCTTCGTGGGCGAATTCCTTTTAACCCTTTAATTTTGACCATTTTCTTCCTTTCCTGTTATTAATCACTAATTTAGATTACAGATTTTTAAAGGCTTCCACAAGTTTTTCGGCAATTATAATTCCAATGCGGTCCTGGGCTTCTTTTGTGCTGGCGCCAATGTGAGGAGTTACGGATACTTTCGGATGATTAACCAAATCCATGTTTTGAGTGGGTTCTTCCGCGAACACATCCAGACCGGCTCCGCCGACTTTGCCCGAATTCAGGGCATCGAGTAAATCTTTTTCATCAATTACTCCACCCCGGGCGCAATTGATAATATAGACCCCGTCTTTCATCATTTCAATTTCTTTGGCGGTGATCAAAGGTTCACTCTTTTTTGGAACATGCAAACTGATAAAATCAGAATTTCTGAATACATCTTCTTTATTGCTTATGGTTACATCGAGATTTGTTTTAATTTCGGCAATGTCAGTGGCGATAACTTTCACGCCGAGTCCCAGAGCTATTTTTGCAGTGAGTTTTCCGATTACACCAAAACCGATGATACCGAGAGTCTTGCCGGCCAGTTCATGACCTTTATAGGCTTTTTTATTCCATTCACCCTTGCGCATGGTGATATTAGCCTGGGGGATGAAGCGCGCCAGTGCAAAAAGATGAGCGAAAACCAGTTCGGCTACGGACGCGGAATTGGCGCCCGGTGTATTCAGTACGGTAATGCCGCAGGATTTAGCATATTGATGATCGATATTGTCAATCCCGGTGCCACCACGGGCGATAAATTTCAGATTAATACCGGCGTCGATGACCTCTTTTGGGATCTTGGTGGCAGACCGTACAAGAACGGCATCATATTCCGGGATAACTTTAATAAGTTCAGCCGGCTCATAATGTTCAATATGAAAATCAATCCCGTTTGCTTTCAGGATTTCCTGCCCTTTTGGGCTGATTCCGTCGGTGATTAATACTTTCATTTTACTCTCTCCTTTGCTTTTGCCACAAAGACACGAAGTTTAATTTATTATTCTTTGCCCTAAATTTTTATGGACAACATAAGTAGCGTCGACAACCTTTTTTGAGATTTCTTCTGCTCGTTCTGATAGAGGTTTATAAGCCATAAAAATATTTTGTGCCTTAGTGTCTTTGTGGCAATTATCTTTTACATTTTTTTAATTTCGTCATCGAGAACGCTCAACAATTCTTTCAGTACATCCACCGTCCGGTCCGCCATATGAGCGATACGAAAAGTCTTTTCTTTCAGGTCACCATAGCCGTTGGAGATCATGTAGCCCAGTTCACCGATTCGTTTATTTAAATCGGCAACCGAGATACCTTTTGTGTTTTTAATGGTAGTCAGGGTGTTGGATTCATACCCTTTGGCGGCAAACTGTTCGAAGTGCTCATTAGCCCAGGCGCGGGTGATTTCGGCCATCTCCAGGTGGCGGGCGTAACGATTTTCTAATCCTTCTTCATTCAGAATGTAATCGAGCTGTTTGTCCAGAGCAAACATGTGTGAAAGAGAGGGTGTGGACGGATATTGATAGGCTTTTTTCTGCATATAGTCGTACAGGTCGATAATGTCGAGGTAAGTGCCGCGGAATTCCACTTTACGACCATGGTCAATGGCTTTTTGACTGATTGAACAGACCGATAGCCCCGGCGGGAGCCCCAGCGCCTTCTGGGTGCTGGTGATACAGAGGTCAACGCCCAGCTTATCGACATCAATTTTGACGCCTGCCATAGATGAGACGGCGTCCATCAGCCAGAGAACGTCAGGGTATTTTTTGCGAATTTCAGCAATTTCTTCAACAGGATTCATCACGCCGGTGGATGTCTCGTTATGAGTGATGGTGAAGACATCGTATTTACCGGTGGAGAGATATTCGTCTACAATTTCCGGTAGAGTCGGCTGACCCCATTCGGCTTCGACTTTGTCGACGGGAACGTTATTCGATTTTGCCAGTTTTGCCCAGCGGTTACCAAAGGCACCGATGGAAAAGACGACAGCCCTTTTGGCTGTGAGCGAACGAATTGATCCTTCCATTAATCCGGTGCCGGAAGAGGTCGATAGTAAAATCGGATTGTCAGTGAAAAATACCTTCTGCAGATTTTTACAGATTCTTTCTCCTAACGCCGATGCATCTTTGGTGCGGTGACCAATCATAGGCGTCGACATGGCTTTCAAAACTTCCGGGCGAACATCAACCGGGCCCGGGATGAATAATTTTTTATACATAAGACCTCCTGTTATTTTATTTATGTTAAAGAGATATCCTCATCGTTATGGTGTGCAATTTCTCTACCAAATTTTTATTTCTTAATATATTTAAGTTGAAAGCTCCGATTTTAACTTCATTCTTTATAAAATTAATTGCTTCCATGACTGAAGTTGTTAATATAAACCGTCCGATTGATAAATACAACGGAATCGGCAAATAGACAGAGATAATGGATTCTTTCTTATTTCCAGCAAAAGCCTTTGGGTTCTATTTTCAGTTTTAGGAAAGTTATAGTGGCTATCCCGCAGGTTCCGGCAGGATTTATAGTTTTCTCAAAAGTAAAAATATATTAGTAAATATTTATAATTATCTGCAACGCCCGGTTTTCTTTCTGTCGTCGATTACCAATCTGTAAAACAGAGGTGGCATGGGATTTGACAATTAGAAATGTGAAAGAAAAACAGGCTGCCAAAAGGCGCCACAATTTGACAAATAGATCCAAAATATTTAATAAGGAGAGGAAAGTCATGAATCCAAAAACGACTGAATGGAGTAAATTGGATTTTAGTTATCGGTATGTTCCATATCGTTTTCATGCCTATTGGAAAGACGGCGCCTGGGATTCGGGCAAATTGGTGACTGAAAACAAGTTATTGATTGATGAAGGCGCCGTGTGTCTGCATTACGGGCAGGAGATTTTTGAAGGGATGAAGGCTCAGCGCTCCAAAGACGGACGTATTTGGCTTTTCCGACCAGAAGAAAACGCCCGGCGTTTTCAGGATTCGGCGCGACGTATGC
>DPVY01000149.1 GCA_003527965.1 Fidelibacterota bacterium | reverse complement strand
TAGCGCCGATTTACGCAAGTCCTTAGTACGGTCACATCAACGAAAAACAAAGGGTGGCAAGATCGTTCCGGTGAAACAGTATGAGAATATCAAGACGAAGAATGAAACCGGCAAAGAAGAACATATAAGAGGATTGAACACGAATATTAAGACGAAAAAAGAATATATAAAAAAAATATTTGGTGATTCAGTTTCGATTTCTGAAAATGGTGGTATTGTATATGATGCCAATCCTCGTCCAGAAATATTAAAAAAAATAACTGTAGAGCGATTGGATAAAGATTATAATAAGGTTTATTTTGATGGTAAACTACTTCTTGAAAAAGTACCGGCAATATCAGTTAACCTCAATACCAATAAGCAATTTAAAACGAAAAAAGCGAGTTATTTGGGGAAAATTGCCAAGAAATTGCTTGATGATTTAGATAAAAAACACAACCTCTCCAAGTCCCTTGAATTCAACATCTCCGGTCAGCGCATCCGCGAGGGTACAATGATGAAGATCGGCGAGTTGAAGGCAAAATTGTCTATCTTGAAGGGAAAACAGAAACAAGGCGTTGCGGTTAAATCTGACGATATAAGTGAAATAAGCACCGATGAAGCGGTGGAAATTAAAAGTAATCCGGTTGTCAGCGATTGGGAAATCAAGTCATGTGAGAGAAATATAGAGCGGCTTGAACGGATTGTCCGCAATATCGACCCGAAAAAGAAGTTTAAGTTAAATACATATGAATTAGATGAATATGGTTTATAAAGCATATCACCGGGATGACAAAGGTTGGCTATTGAATTGCGAATATATAATAATCGGCGGGATGATCTTTTGTCTTTAGATGAACCTGAAGAAACAGAGATGGACGAAGACAAACAGGTTGACTGCTATAAATATATTGAACAGAACAAAGATGTTGAATTAGAACATGGAAGGTGGGCAGAGTAACCTACCACGGGGCAAGCCCACGTGGTTTCCTGTGCCTAAATTATATGAATTGGCTTGCATTAGTATTATTTTCCAGTCTGTCAATACAAACACCTCTTGATGTTAATCCACTGGACTACGAATTTGCTTATGGAATTAAGAATGATAATCTTTATATAGAAAATCAGATTGAGAGAGAAAACGGCAGAGGGCTATTCAGGGAAGAAATCTATTGGAAAACGATAGAGACTAAGCATGTTTTTGTAAGAGAGAAATATGTTTACAAGCGTTCTAAGCCGCTTCGATATAACCAGATTGACATACGGTATAAACGTGGAGTTTATACGGTTGGATATGCGTTAAAACATGCACCTGTAAAGAAATATAACAAACCACTTGACAGTAAAAAACTGGTTGCAGAATTTGAGAACATACCTCTTGCACCGGGACATTATATTGCTTTTGGTTGTAAGTATGTCAATTGGGAATTCCCCACAATTATTACTTCCGTAAAGGTAACGGGGAATATTGAGTTATCTGTTAATCCTGTAGATAAAACTTATGACATTGCCACTTACAATGATATAAAAATTGGTAGTTGGTTTATACAATTAAGGTATGAAAAGCAGGGCTTACAAAGAGATGATTTTCAATTTAAAATCGGGTTTGAACTGCCATTGAGAAAGAAGATGAGGGAAAAGAAGCGGAATTAACAGGCGCGTAGATGATGAGCCGAAAACTGAGGATAGATAATGAGATTGTTAATAAAATCCAGGGTAAAGCAGCCGGGTAAGCGGGGCGGTAAATATTGGTATGATAAGCATGGAAATGTTCAATATGGTGAAAAACCAAATGAGAGACAGCGGAAAGTACAGGCAAAGCCCTCATTTAGTAGAAAGCCACTTACAGCAGAAGAATATAAAAAGCACGGCGTGCCTGAGGGCGCAAAACACGCTTACGCCTATGAAAAACATGATAAATATACGCATGAATGGAGAGACAGTAGAGGGAAACTCCAGCGGAAATACCAACCGAAATTTGTAGAACAACAACAGGCTGAAAAATACAATAGAATAAACAATGCGGTGGAGCGGATCCCTGAATTACGGGAATCGGTCAATAACGACCTGAATGGAAAAAACAGGCTAAGGAAATATACGGCGCTGGCGGTTAAAATAATCGACATAACCGGCGCCAGGGTTGGGACTGAAAAACACACGCAGGATTTTGATACGCATGGAATAACAACTCTTGAAAAAGGGAACCTGATATTCAAAGATGACATCGCGGTATTGGATTATATCGGCAAAAAGAAAGTTCATCAATATCACGAAATAGACGATCCTGAAGTAGTAGAGGCATTAAGAGAATTGAAAAAAATACCGGGTAAGCGGCTATTTCAGATTGACAACCGGAGTAATATAAGCGCCATGGCGGTAAATAAATATTTAAGCGATTACGGTCTTACGGCAAAGGACTTGCGAACATTCAGGGCAAATGTTGAATTCACAGATTACCTGTGCCAGCAGGGCGTAAAGAAGGATAATAAAGAGCGTAAAAAAGTAGTAACCGAAGCATTAAAAACAGTATCGGAAACGCTGGGCAATACACCTAACGTATGCCGGACGAACTATGTTTCGCCAGAGATATTGAGCGGGTATCTGAGCGGAGAAATATCATTAAGATTTGCAATAAACAAAGGCTATAACGGCAAGGACTATGACGAGCTATTTACAGATGAGGAGCAAACGTTTCTTGATATATGGAGTGAGATTGCAGGGAAAAAGGAGAAAGGGAAACAGGCGGAGAAGATAGAGAAATCGCATCAGCGTACTACGTCAACCGGCAAGATAGTTCATGTCAACCCCTATCAAAATACGGTCGTGAAGAAGAAGCCTGAAATGACTATCGGAATACCGCTGGAAATGATAGAGCGGGACGAAGGGCAACCAAGGGAGACATTTAGTCAGGAATCGCTTCGTAAACTTGGTGACAGTATTAAGAAAATAGGTTTGATGCAGCCGATTGGAGTGCAACCGCAAAAGGACGGTAAATATAAGATAATATTTGGTGAAAGACGGTGGAGGGCTTCGAGAATAGCGGGATTGAAAGATATACCGGCACGGGTATTTAATGTCAAGGACAAAAAAGAGTTGTTTGCTATTCAGGTTGCGGAGAATCTGGCAAGAGAGGAGATGAACCCGATAGAGACGGCAAACGCTTATAAAAAATTATACGATGTGGGAATGAATTATGAAGAAATAGCGGGTAAAATTGGAGTATCACCACTGACGGTACAGAGAAAAATGAGTTTAACGACATTGATACCGGAAATTCAAGAATTGATAAAAAACGGCGATCTATCGGAAACAAAGGGAATACTGATCGGGCTGGCTGGACTACGAAGCCAATTTCAATTTGAGGTGTTGAAAAAAATCAACAAAATAAAAAAAATAAGCAAAGAGGAATTGGACGGCATTGTGTCACGGTATAAACAGGCACAGGATCAGACTTCGTTGTTTGCAATGGACAACCGGAGCGTGATCACCGGCGTAAGCCAGATCAACAAGAATAAAGTGGAATCGGTAAAACGGCAACTGAGCACCTTACTTGGCAGCCTGGTAGAGGCGGCGGAAAAGATAATAGACAAAAACAATTATAAACTTGCTCCGGCAATATTGAAGGAACAGGGCAAATTAAAGCGCACAAAAGATGAATTAAAACTGTTACAGACCTATTTGGGGACGATAGTAAAGGAATTGGAATCGGCGGACGCATTTTTTCACAGTGGCGGGACGGTAGATCAATACCTATCCAAACAGGGCGTAAAGAAAGAGAGCAGGAAAAAGCGGAGAAAACGGGTAAAGAAATCGGTATTGTATCTATCCAAATCAGTGGTAAAGCAGCATACCCGAAAAACAAAAACCGGTAAAATCACGAATGTTAAGCAATACATTAACAAGAAGACGAAAAAACAGAATAAGTCCAATGATTATTTGAAAAGTAATTTTAGATATATTGATAATAAAACATCAAAAATAGAGGGATATGGTAAAGGTCTTAGAGATGTTATCCATACCGGAAGAATATTTCACTCTTGTACTCTTGAAGGATTAGCGAATTTATTGAATAATAGGAGTGATATTGAGACAAGTTTTTCTACAGGAACATCAACAAAATTATTCGGTAGAGAAATGGTAATTGTATTAAAAGATAAAGAGAGAAAAGGTAAATATACACCCTATGATTCCGATGCGGGGAAAAACTACGGTTATGACGAATTCAGAACAAAATTTGATGAAGATGATATAGAAAAAGTGTTCATTTCAGATAGATTGAATGAAATATGGAATAACGATTATGAGGAAGATGATGAATCGGAAGAGGCAGAAATAGCTGATTTATTATATGAAATTGCAGAAGACTTTGCCATTAAATATTCACCAGCGCCAAAATCACTTGATAGATTTCTCAATATTAATCCAATAGATAAATCCATCCGCTATCTGCTAAAGGGTAAGGTGTTCCCGGTTGGGCATGTGTCGGTGCGTAAAGATGGGACTATATGGAAAAAAATCAGGAAAACCGGCAAACCGGAAGATTGGAAAGAAATAAGGGGTGCGGCAAAAAAGAGAGTATTAGCACAACGTAAGGGTAACATCACTGATTTTGGCAAAAGAATCGGGGGTGCAAGAAAGGACACTGCCAACTTTGGTTTTTCAAAAAGGGGCAGTAAAAAAAAGAGCAGTATTTCGTCACCGTGGCGGGATAAATATATAGTATTGAAAAAGGTTGACGGAAGCGGTTGGACTGTTGGTAAGAAAGGTGATAGATATGGATTTACTTCGAGAAGCGATATGGTTTTTCCAACGGAGAAAGAGGCGGAAAAGGCTATCCCATTATACGCCGTTGCACAGAGCCATAGTGTTTTCAAAGACAGAGACAATAAAGACGAATTTGCTATATACAAGAGAGTTGGAAAAGGAAAACTTTTTAAGGTTGTGAATAAAACATTTCCGTCAAGAGAGGACGGAATGAAATATATGGCTGAACATGCCGAAGAAATTCTTAATATAAAAACATCATTTGGTGAAGAAATCTTACCTGTCCCCGAAATAGCCATTAGAACCGGAACCGTCAGGCGAAAAGGTGACGCTACACCAAAAATGTTTATGAGCAAATTTAGTCCAAGGGGAATTGAGTTTGGCAATTGGAACAATCAGGACGAACGTCAACAGGTATTGAATCATACATACGACGGGCTTCTTGATCTTGCCGATGTATTGGGTGTAACTCCAAAAGATTTAATGCTTGGTGGTGAATTGGCAATTGCTTTTGGAGCGAGAGGACAGGGGCTGTCCGGTGCTAAGGCGCATTATGAAAGAGATTATGGTGTAATAAATCTAACAAAAATGAAAGGCGCCGGGTCCCTGGCTCATGAGTATTTTCACGCCCTGGATCATTATCTTGCAAGAAAGGATACAAAATCATCACCTGAAAAAGTAAAGAATAAAAGAGGAGATTCCGTTTATAAAATATCATCAATACGAATGGATTTTTTAAGCCATGGCGCAAGTTATAAGTCAAAACTCAGACCGGAAATTAAGGACGTGTATAAAAAACTTATGCAGACAATATATAAAAAGGACAAGAAATATGTTGAAGATAAAAAACAGGCAGATAAGTTTGTCGGCAAGGCAAAAGAACAACTCAAAACGGAACTTGCCGAAGTTAGAAGCAGCCTGAAATCTGATTTAACCAAAACATATACATGGAGAAAAAACACCAGGGGTTTGCTACCGGCATCGGCGAAGCAACTTGCTGAATATGATAAATTAGCGAATACTTTACTTGAAGACAAAGACCGAAAAATAAAATATATCGTACCTGAGACAGCACGTAAAAGATCGGCTTATGCGCTTGGACATAGATCAAATGATACAATTGAGGCTATTAGCAAAATATACAAAGAAGTCCGAAATCGCAGTGGCTTTGATTCTCAAAACAGATGGGGCGCTCTTGACAGGGTTGCGTCGGCAATGAACATGTACGATGTAAGGCTGCAAATGTTCGAGGATGCGAATAAGTCAACTGAAAAAATAAAACAGGTTCCAACTTCTTATGCAATGGAAGCAAAAAAGATGGATCAGGCACGGACGAGCGATTATTGGGGTGAACCGCACGAAATGGTGGCACGGGCATTTTCTTCATACGTTGAAGATAAGATCGCTAAAAAAGGAAATCAAAGTGATTTTATTGTATATCGCGCTCACGGCGGAATATTACTTCCAATGTTAGACGGATTTATTGCGAAGCCGTATCCCGAAGGCAAAGAGAGAGATGTAATAAACAAGGCATTTGACAACCTGTTTAAGATAATACGGAAAAACAAAGAATTGAGGGGATAAACATGGGATGTATAACGGTATTTGTGAAAAATTGCGAGGGATGCCCTTTGTTTATTGAAAGCTGGGATTTATTGGGAATAGACGGGTTTTGTAAATATCATAAAACACAGATCTACGATAAGACAAAGATTCCTGACTTTTGTAGAAACGATATTCACATAAAGAGAAAAGTAGATGAATTATTGCCAAAAATAGAGAATTTACCTTGAGAGATACTAAGGACTATATAGAGTATATCGACAATCAAGGGTCGTGCCTGACGTGCAATAGCAAACCCTCTCATCATCATCTGGAGGCAATCGGGATGGGCGGCAATAGAAAAAAGCAGACCGAAAAAGACTATAGCTGTGTACCGTTGTGTGTAAAATGCCATCAGGATATTCATACATGCGGAATAGAGACATTTGAGAGAGTACACAAGATTAACTTGTGGAAAGAAGCGTTTAGGCTATTGCGAAGATACATTGAGGAAACATGATAATACAAGTACATAATCCAGATAATTTAACAACGATTCCTTATTCAAAACTTGAAGATTTTCAAGGTGATTTTAAAAAGACTATTACTAAAGAGGCGTTAAATAAACTTAAAAATTCAATTATCAAACATGGAATATTTGTACCAAAATTCGTGTGGAGACAAAATGGGCAGATATTCACCCTCGATGGGCATCAAACTAAAAAAGCGTTAATAGAGCTTGAAGTTGACGGATACGAAATACCGGAAATCCCTATTATAGAAATTAAGGCGAAGAACCGCAAAGATGCAGCAGAGAAACTGCTGCAAATAAATTCAAGATATGCAGATATAAATCCCGAAACTTCATTTTTTAAAGATTTTGATTTTGATATGAGCATATTAGATGATATTGAAATGCCGGAAATAAAATCTGATTTATTTGAAGATAAAAAGGACGGTTTGACAGACGATGACGCTGTCCCTGAAGAAGTTGAACCAAAGTGTAAAGAAGGAGACCTTTTTCAATTAGGTAATCACAGATTATTGGCTGGGAACTCTACGAAATCGGAAGATGTTCAAACGTTAATGGGGAGAGGTAAAATAGACATGTTATTAACTGATCCACCTTATGGTCTGGATTATTCAGGGAAAAATGAATTCTTGAATAAATATGATAAAGGCAACCACATCCAAAAAGATATTAAAAATGATAATATTGAAGATTATAAACAATTTTATTCTGATTTTATTTCTGTAATTCCATTCAACGATTATAATACAATTTATATCTTTATGTCAAGCAAAGAATTACATAATCTTCGGCTTGCCATAGAGGATTGCGGGTGTGTGTGGGGGGATTATTTGGTGTGGGTTAAAAATAATCATGTATTAGGACGAAAAGATTATAACCCAAAATGTGAATATATTCTATACGGATGGAAAACAAGGCATAAATTTTATGGGGGGTTCGAGGTCAATGTAATTAGATATAATAAACCCTCAGTAAATAATTTACACCCAACAATGAAACCAGTTGGTTTATTGGAAAAATTATTGAGAGATGGTAGCAAGGTAAATAGTATAATTTACGATCCATTTCTCGGCTCCGGTTCAACTCTAATCGCTTGCGAGAAAACCAATCGACGCTGTTACGGTATGGAAATAGACCTCCATTACTGTGATGTCATCATAAAACGCTGGGAAGACTTTACAGGACAAAAGGCAAAATTATTAAATTAGAAATATTTGAGGAGTGTCAAAATGGAGACAAAACATTATTGGAACTATCGTGTAATATTAAAAGATGATTGTTATCAGATATGTGAAGTTTATTATGAGAGCGGAGAGCCACTCTGGATTACTCAAGAATCTGTTTGTCCATTAGGTGAAACTTTAGAAGAATTAAAGGAAGATATTGAGAATTATATTAAAGCATTAGATAAACCTGTTTTAAAATATAAGGATTTTTAATTATGCAAGTTAGATATATAGTAAAGTCAATAAAAGGTTACATAAAGCCCGGACATAAGTATATAAGGCGGACGGGGCAATCGGGGAAATATAAATATGTATATGAAGAAATATCCGGTAATTTTAACGATGAAAATATTAATAAGATCGCAGAAACAACGCCAATTGTTGTTGTGAGAAAGGTCAATTCAGATGTATTGAGAATAAGATTTGATTTCAAATGGGGCGACCTGGGATGGGAACGGATAAAGAATAATGTAAAAAAGTCGGGAGCAAGATTTGATTCGGGATCGAAATCTTGGGAAATAAGTGCATCTCAAATTCCAAATTTGTTTGAATATTTTGATGATATTGCAATAAGTCAAGGTGCAAGAGAAGTGTGGGATAATTATATCGGGAATAAAAAAATAAACTCAGAAAAAAGGAAAGCAGAAATAGAAAGATTACCACAAGAAGTTATAGATTGGAAGCCGAATGTCTTAGAATTATCAGAAGAACAATCTAATAAAGTAAATCTATTCAATTCATGGTTACGTGGATTCTTAGATAGTAATCGGGGAAAAAATTATAAAAGATTGTCATATAAACAACAAAGGATTGTTGATGAGGCTCAGGAGAAACTGGAGTTATTTCTACAACAGGAGCCATCAACCAAAAAAGAATTTTATAATGAATGGTCAAAGAAAGTCAATAAACAAATAAAAGAAAAAGTGAAGAAAGAGGAATCTGTTAATGAATTGTTAGGTGAGAAAAATAATTCTAAGTTAAAATTACCTGATTTTGCAAATAAATCAGCATTTACCTCAGGGGACTTATGGGGTTTCCAAAAAAAAGGGGTTAATTGGTTATTAAAAGTAAAAAGTGGAATATTGGGTCACGATGTCGGTCTTGGCAAAACGATACAGTCTATAATTGCATCGCAGATGGTAAAAGATATAAATAAAAAGACGCTTGTAATTGTTCCAAAAGCCCGATTGTATGGCTGGAAGAATGAAATTGAAAAATTCACAAATAAAAAGGCTATAGTCATTGACGGTGGCATTTTAAAAAGAGACGAACAATTAAAACAGGCAAAAAACTATGATTTTACAATATGTACTTATGGTATGATACAGGACGGGGCAAAAGCAGAGCAACTTAAGAAATTAAACCCAAAAACGGTTATCGTTGACGAAGCACACAGATTAAAAGGGTATGACACAAAGCAATCTATGAATTTTGATAAATATTTAGGTAATGTTAAATACAAACAATTTCTAACTGCTACGCCAATGCCGAATAGACCCGAGGAGTTGTACCAGATGATTAGGCATTTAAAGCCAGACCTTTTAGGGAATTATTGGAAAGATTTCATTCCTAATTATTGTATTACAGAAAGAATAAATATTGGATATGGGAGAAAAATTACAAAAATAGTAGGCTATAAAGATAAAGACGGACTAAGAATAAAAGTCGCACCATATATGTTTATAAAAAAACAAGACGACGAAGATGTTAATCTTGATTTACCTCCAAAGCGAGAACCAGAGCTTAGGCTTGATATGTCAAATGAACAAAGACGGATATATAATTCTGTTAAAAATGATGCAGTAAAATGGTTCCAGTCGCTTGATCCGGCAAAATTCGGTTCAAAAGAACGTGCAACAATGCTGACGAAACTGTTAAGATTGGAGCAGATTGCCATATCTCCAAAAATATTGGATTCAAATTGGAAAGGCTCAAGTCCTAAAATTGAGGAAGTTAAGCAATTGGTATCAGACCATTTCACGAATGGTGAAAAGCGAGGCGTTGTTATATTCTCTCATTTTATCAACACCATAGATTTATTAAGAAATGAATTTAAAAATAATGGTGTTTCAGATTCGGAAATTGCGGAAATAAAAGGACAGGTTACAGCAAAAAAAATACAAGAAATTGAAGATGGAATGTCAAGCGGGAAATATAAATTATTACTTTCAAGCGATGCCGGATCGGAAGGCTTGAATCTACAAAAGAATGCAAATTTGATGATACACATGGACACCCCTTGGACACCGTACAAATTAACTCAAAGAGAGGGTAGAATATACAGGCAAGGGCAAAAAAGCCCTGTTACTATATATAGACCTATGATGAATGATAGTGTTGAGGAATATAAGCAGCAAACGATTAACATGAAGAAAGAATGGATTAGAGCTATTGTTGACGGAAAAGATACTGGGGATATATCGAATAAATTAAAATATGAAGATTACGCAAGAATTCTTGGGATAGACGATAAGCAAATTAAGGCATTTAAGAAAAGAAGAAGAAAATCTCAGAGTAAAAACAATATTAAATATATCGCTAAAGCGAAAGTGAGGAATAAATGACAGAGGAAAAATTAAATTGGTATTTAAGAGAATTTACAAATCCGGCAAGTAGAATGGCGTTAAATGCAGAAGAACGGAAAAATATATACCAGACAATTATAGAGACTTGTAAAGAATATGGAACAGAAATACCATATTGGCTAATAGAGGAGTAAATATGCCAACGAATTTAGTCAAAACCGACAAAGACGAAAAATTGTGGCAAAAGGCGAAGGCGATTGCCCGTAAACAGTATAAAGTATCTGAGGATTCCGATAGATTTTACGCTATTGTGATGGGAATATATAAGAAGATGAGCAAGTCGATATTTGAAACTGGAAATTTGAAATTGGGGAACACGAGATTTTTAATCAAAGGGCGGAAGCTGCATTATAAAACGGAAGTGCAGGGATTGCCGATAAGTGTAGAAAACCGCAAGGGATCAATTCGCCGGAGTAAAGACAGCAAAGGCGAATGGCAAACGAAAATGACTGCTCCGTATGGATACATTAGACAAACATTGGGAACCGACGGAGACCAGGTAGATTGCTTTGTTGGTAAGGATAAAGATTCGCAATGGGTTTATATTATTCACATCAAGGACCCTAAGACCGGCAAGTACGATGAGGACAAAACGTTTTTAGGTTTTAACACGTTCAAGGACGCCATGAAGGTATTTAAGCAAAACTACGATGATTGGGGCAAATACTATCAAGGCTTTGATGTGATGGGAATAGAGAAGTTTAAGCAGAAAATAAAGAATAAAGGCAAAAAATTGAGAAAAAGTCACGTAAAAGGGCATTTACGTGCTACCAAAACTGGGAAAGTGGTGAAT
>DPVY01000158.1 GCA_003527965.1 Fidelibacterota bacterium | reverse complement strand
TAGGGGTCTCTCCTATATTTCCAAAACACCACCACAAACTTATAAAACTCTCCCATCATATCAGACGGTCGTGAAAAACAAACGGGCTTTCATCGACATGTTCCACACATTTTACCGAAACAACGATCCTCTGAATGCCGAAGGGCTTGTTCAAAAAACAGATGAACGATATCTCGTGCAGAACCCGCCCCAATTCTACCTCAGCCAGGCCGAACTGGACCAAAGCTACGCCCTGGATTTTGAGCGCGCCGTACATCCCTATTATCTCAAACAGGGCAAAGTCCGGGCGTTGGATACCATTAAATTTTCGATCAGTTCTCACCGGGGCTGCTATGGAGAATGTAATTTCTGCGCAATCGGCGTTCACGAAGGACGCACTATCCGATGGCGCAGTGAACAATCAATTATTAAAGAAGCAAAACAGATGACGACTCTGCCGGACTTCACGGGCTATATCAGTGATGTCGGCGGACCCACCGCCAATATGTACGGTTTTGAATGCAAAAAAAAACTGAAAAGCGGCGCCTGCAAAAACAAACGCTGTATATATCCCGATATTTGTCCTCAGCTTCCCGTCACCCACAAACCGCAAATCAAACTGCTGCAACAAATACGCAATATTCCCGGCGTTAAAAAAGTCTTCATCGGGTCCGGCATTCGCACCGATCTGATGATGGCTGACCGCAAACAGGGGTTGAAATACCTAAAAGAGGTTGTAAAATACCATACCTCAGGTCAACTGAAAATCGCGCCGGAACATACCGAGCCTAAAGTCCTGGCAGCTATGGGTAAACCGGGTCGCAACAGTTTAATACATTTCAAAAAAGAATTCGACGAATTAACCCGGTCCCTCGGAAAAAAACAATTTTTAACCTACTACTTTATCGCCGCTCATCCGGGGTGCACCGAAACCGATATGGAAAAACTGAAAATCTTTGTTTCCCGTGAACTTTGCCTGAACCCCGAGCAAATCCAAATCTACACTCCCACACCTTCCACTTATTCCAGCCTCATGTATTACACCGGGATGGACCCATTTACCATGAAAAATATTTTCGTCGAAAAAGAGCTTAGTCATAAAGAAAAGCAGAAAAATATTCTGATATTAAAAGAGAAATCACCAACGCAAAAGAGGATGAAGAGGAATGGACGAAAAACAACTCGTTGAATTTTGCGAAGCCCTGAAGGCTATGAGCAACGGCAATTTCCAACCCCGGATTACCATCGACCATAACGATCCGGCCGCCGCCGAACTGGGTCAATCCATTCTGGAACTCGGACGCTCTTTCCAACAACGCTGTCGGGAACAACAGACACTCGCCTCAATTACGGAAAAAATCAACGCCGGTTTACTTCTTCACGAAGTTTTGGACCATATATTCGAATCATTCCATACAATCATACCCTACGACCGGATCGGCGTCGCCCTGATCGATGAAGATAAAAACATGGTGGAAGCCTGCTGTATCCGTTCCAAAGCACCGGAAATTAAAATCGACCGGGGCTATTCGGCGCCTCTGAAGAACAGCAGTCTCGAAAATATTATCGCCACCGGCAATCCGCGCATTATTAACGACATTGAATTGTATCTTAAAGAGCATCCACAATCCGCATCGACAAAACTAATCCTTGCGGAGGGCATGCGATCCAGCCTGACCTGTCCCCTATTGGCAATGAATAAGGCCATCGGGTTTATCTTCTTCTCCAGTATGCAGACCGACACATATAAAGACCTGCATATCGACCTGTTTTTGAAAATCGCCACTCAGTTATCGGTTATCCTGGAAAAGAGCCGTATGTATGAGCAATTAATTCAGCTAAACAGTTTGAAAAACAAATTTCTGGGCTTTGCCGCTCACGATCTGCGCAGTCCCATCGGTGTCATTAAGAATTTCATCATCCTCTTCCTCGAAGGCTACCTCGGTGAGATCAAGGAGAAGCAGCGCAATGTCCTGGTAACTATGGATAAAAATTGCGATCGTATGCTCAACCTGATTGGCAACCTGCTTGATTTCAGCGCCATCGAAAGCGGTAACCTTGAACTCAACTTGAAAGAATTCGATCTGAACCAGTTCTTCACGACCTACTACTCCATGACTAAATCGCTGGCCAGCAACAAACAGATCGCCTTGAAACTGGACATCCCGGAGAAACTTCCACCCATCACCGCCGACCCTGATCGAATTATGCAGGTTTTGGATAATCTGATTACCAACGCGCTCAAATTTTCCTATCCCAAAACAACTGTTACGCTCAGCGCCCGGAAGGCTGATGACTCAATTCTTATGTCCGTTGCAGATCAGGGTCAGGGCATACCCAAACACGAAATTATGAAGATTTTCCAGGAATTCAGTAAGACCAGCGTCAAACCAACCGGCGGCGAGAAAAGCACCGGCCTCGGTTTAGCCATTGTGAAGAAAATTATCGAAGCCCATGGCGGCACGATTACCGTTGAAAGTGAAGTCGGCAAGGGTACAACATTTACGATCAATCTGCCGATACGGAGACAATAAGATATGATATATCCCACGCTGCATCATCCGACCCGCTATATCTGGGATTTCTGGTATTACTTCGATCCCCGACTGAAACTATTCCATGTTTTCTTTCTAAATGCCGATCCGGCGTTGGTTCCCGATGAAAAGCACCATTGGGTTTCACAGGTCGGCTATGCAATTACCAAAGATTTTTTAACAGTGGAATGGGGACCGCATGATGTCTTTACGGCCTCTTCCGACCGTTGGGACAACACCTCGATTTGGACCGGCGACGTTATTTCCATCAAAGAAGGATTTCTGCTCTTCTATACCTCCCGGAACAGCAAAACCGATGATGGAAAAACCCAGAATATCGGAGTAGCTTATGCCGACAGAATCGATACCAGAAGATGGGAGCCGATCCCGGAAATTCGGATTAGACCCGATGGGTTAATTTACGAACCCCGATATGTGCCCGGCGATTGTAGTATCCATGCCTGGCGTGATCCGTTTCTGTTTCGACATAACAATCAAATTTATATGCTGATATCAGCAAAAGCTGTAAAACGTCCTATTAGGAAAAACGGAGCAATTGGCTTATTACATTCTCAGGATGGCGGATTTAGAAATTGGGAAATTTTGAAACCAATCGCCGATCCGGGCTTCTATTCCGAGATGGAAGTCTCTCAATTATTACTCAACACCAAAGGCGAATACGAACTGGTCTATTCAATTTCCCCCAAATGGGATTATGCTCTTGCTACGAACAAAGCCGGCGGGTTGCACGGCATAAATTCGCCTAATCTCAATGGATTCAACCAGAATTCTCCCCATGTTTTATTGCCTTTCGATTCCGGGCTTTATGCCTGTAGGATCATTCCCGAAATGGGCGGCGAGATTGTGGGATTTGATCATAGAACCGGGGGAATCAGACGAAGTGGTGTCAAAACAGGGTTCAGACATGTCAACCGGGATTTTTTAGATTGTAGTCTAATCTGAAATAATTATCTTATAGACGTAAAGTCAAAGTAAATATCTATGCAGAAAAAAGATAATAACACCAAAGTAAACGAAAAACACTGGGATAAGATGGTTCGGGAAGGCTGCGGCTTCACACAACCCTGGCTGGATATGAGCCGGGATCTGATTCAGGAGTATATCGACGGTCGTTTGGATCCTGTTCCGGAATCGCTAATCAACTTTTTCCCCGCTAATATTCTTTCCAGCGTCGAAGACAAGGACGTCCTCTGCCTGGCTTCCGGCGGCGGGCAACAGTCGGTGGTGTTTGGACTGCTCGGCGCACGGGTGACAGTAGTGGATATTTGTGAAGGTCAGCTGGACGGCGACCGCAAAGCAGCCACTCATTACGGCTATGGAGTAACCACATTTAAAGCGGATATGCGCAACCTCCCTATGCTAAATGACCGCTCCTTTGACCTGATTTACCAGGCGCCATCCATGGCTTATATCCCCGATGTTCATGAGGTTTATTCCGAAGTCGCCCGGATCCTTCGGAAAGGAGGACTTTACCGGGTTAATTTCTCCAATCCGGCTACTGAATTCGTTGATTGTGAAGATTGGGACGGTCAGGGCTATCGCATTACCAGGCCCTACGCCGAGCGCATCCGCCAAACCAACAGCAGCGGCGACCACGTCATCGAATTTAGGCATTATCTCAGCGATATTTTCAACGGCATAATCGAATCCGGGATGATTATTCAAGAAGTTCAGGAAGCGCCCTGCCATCAATTAAAAAATGAAAATCTAACTCTTGGGAGCTGGGAGCACTGGCTGACCTATGTGATAGGATTTGCGATTGTTGCCCAAAAGGGTTAAGAAATATTCATCCCGATATATTCTCGGTAAGTCGCCGCTAAATCCACACTCCTCAAGAAAAAATACCGGTGTTCATCTTCGGCTTCCGAGGCTTGTAGTTCTTCCGCGACTTTTTCAACCAGGGCCGGAATATCTTTCACCGCCGTGCCGCAGAACACGCTAAAAAAGAGCGGACCTTTTCCGGGCGCATTTCTAACCAGCTTCCGGATAGTTTCGGGGTTGTCATCCAGTTTCACGCTGCCGATATGGAAAGTCTCGTTGTCCATGTGATATTCATATGGGCCTATACCTTTATGGCATAAACCGCTATGACAACTGCTGGTAGGTCCAGCATATCCGCTATTCATTACGTAAGGTTGAATATTCCAAGCAACAGCTTCCGACTCTTCCATCTGCTTCATTGTCATCATTCCTGCACGTTTCAAGTAAGCTCTGGCAAAATTGCAATAAAAATTAAAAGCTGAATAATGATCACTTGAAGGATGTCCATCACTTATCATACTGGCAAATTCCTGATTATTTTCTTTTCGTGCCATATACCAATCAAATAATTTAGGTGCCAAATCAACCAATCCCGGATTAATTACCCACGTTAAAGGAATATGACCATAGGCTTTTAAGTTTAAAATCATAGCCGGTTCATATACCATCGAATGTAGGAGATTATCGCCATCAGCAACAAAAAACGAAATATAAACTCCATTTGTTTGTATTGGCATTGCTTTAGGTTCTCCCTGTTTTCCTGTTGTAGAAGGAAAGGAAGCATGCACCGTCATATTTTCGACGGAAATATAGGGCACCATGAAATAGCCTAACTTCATAAACAGCGCGTCGGACCAGCGCTCATCGGTCCACCCTAAAATGGGCGTCCCGGGCGCATAATGCTTTAAAACATCGCTGTAACGCTCGGCTTCCTCTTGATTGGTGATATCAAGGTAATAAGTGAAAAGTTTTTGGGCGACCACGTAATCCTTATTAGCGGCGCCCCAAGTTCTGCCGTCGGTAGTCATGTGGGACCAGGTGAAAGCAAAATCCTTATTGGCGCCCTCCATCCAATTGGCTAAAAGCCATTTCAGGCATTCGAGGTTAGTCTTGAATTCAAAATCCCTGAGATCGGTGATAACCGGCAAATCATCTTCAAACGAATCGGCGATCTCGGGTGAAACTACCAGCCCATCGGTCTGTCCTGCAATCGTCGTAGCCGCCTCAATCGTTGCCTGTTCAAGTTTTGGGTCCCAAATAATCACACCCTTAACAAACTTTTTAAAACGCTTAAATAATGCCATAAAACCAGGCCAATTTTGGTTATCATCAGGAATTAATTTTTCAGAGGGTAAATCATCATAAAGTTCTTTTAAAAAACGTTCCGCAATTTGAACCTGCGTCTTGCCACCTCTTTTATTATCAAAGCAGTAGCTGTTTGTAACATAAATCTTTTGGCGACTTTGTTGATTCACAATACCCTGCAAGACACAGGCAGCAATCTGACCATCCATACGATCGTGCCGGAGATTGCAAATAACCAATGATTCTGTCGGGATATTCAGTTTGGGATATGTGTATTTTCTACTCATTTCGGTTTTTCCTTATAATTATATTAGACAGACCGCGTTTCTGAATGGCTAAAAGTCCCTCTATCGTCGATTCCGCCCCGGAATTAAAATTTACCGTAGGGCCGTCGTTGATCCCGTCATAAACCCGGCCTGTTTCGGCGTCGTACATGGCTACCCCGGCGATATTTTTTCCGGTAAACCAGGCAAAGATTTGTTCGGCACACGTCCCATATTCCGGTTTTCCGGAAATCTCCGCCAGTGATTTCATCCCACGATAGAGCGAGTTGATGCCATAGGCGATTTGGGGGCAGGTACTCATTTTGTAAGTGCCGTCGATATTCATTTCGATCCGGCGAGGAAAATTATACTCAATCAAAAAGGATACAAAATCGTCGGCCCAACGCTGAACACTCTCGAGAATCTTTGGGTCGCCTGTAATTCTATAGGTTTCCAGCAGCGCGTAGGCCTGGTTATTGCCCCAGTTGTGCCAGATATTTTGCCAGCAGAAATACATACCGTTCAACCGACAACCCTCCTGCTGAAATTGATAGTCCATCAGCCCTTCGGCTAACTTCTCGATGGCGTCGCGATAGTCACTCTCCCCGGCGGCATGAAGTTTTGTCAGCGCCAGCAGGAATTCGCTGTTCATGTCCGGGGCGTGGCGAATCAGCCAGGCCGGACGCTCTCCAAACTCCGTGTCGCGAGTTTGAGGATAGGACTCCAGCGCTTCTTCCAACAGCGGAACCGTAGTTTCAATTTTACCTTTAATCCGGTCGAGTAACCCCAAATCGTCTTCGGATTCAGAAAAAATATTGTAAGCCGCCGCCAGACCTCTGAGACCCCGGGCTGCCCACCACTCAAAATCAGCTTTACTTGTCCTGTAATCCCGATTAATTTTTCCATTTGCATCAATGAAATTGTACCACAAACCGTCATCCCGGCACATATATAGCAGAAAGCGGGTCATGCCCCGCGCAATGGGCAATAAATCGGTCCGTTTATATTCCAATATTTCCGTCTCCAGCACCTCCATAAACCGCCCGACATCGTCGACACAACCGACCCCTTCGCCTTTGGCTTCTACCGGTTGATAGTCCGGCGCATCGGCATAAATATGAATAAAATAAATGATCTGATCGTTGATACTAAGACTATCTACAAGGCTAAGCGCATGGGTCATATTAGCCGGAGAAACTACCGCCGATTCGGATGGCTTCTGGCAGCCAATCAGAAGAAAAATACTAAGCGCTACGATCAAATATTTTTTCATTTAGTTAAGCCAATCTTTTTTATCAAAAATGATGTCCTTTTTCTTAATGTAAGCCGCGCCAATAACGGTATCCGCACCGGCGTAAATAACTATATACCGGTCTTCATGGTCTAAAGTGGCACAACTGAATACTACATTGGGAACATACCCGTTAATTTCCCAGTCCAGCTCCGGTTCAAGCACGGGTGTAGATTGCCGCGCTAAAACTTTGCCAGGATCATCTCTATCAAGCAGGGCAACTCCGAGACGGTAATGGTTTTTCTTATCCACGGCATGGTAAAAAAGCAGCCAGCCATCGGAATGCTGAACCGGCGGACCGGCAATGCCGATACGTCTATTTTGCCAGGAACTTTCCGCAATTGGGCTCATTATTTTTTTGTGATTATCGTAATTCTTTAAATCTTTACTTGAGCAAAGCCAGATATCCGGTTTACGACGATGCAAAAGTAAATATTCGCCATTCAATTTAACCGGAAAAAAAGCCGCGTTCTTATTTTCTTCATCCAGAATAACTCCATGCCGCTTCCAATTCACCAGATCGTCGCTCGTCGCCAGGCAGATACGGTAATCACCGGGGAAACGACCTGCAAAACCGGTATATGTCATAAAAAACTTATCTTCAATTTTCACAACTCTCGGGTCTTCAGGCCCGCGGATTTCCTGATCCACATCATTTCTCAAAATGGGTTCCGAATATCGATGCCAATTCAACAGATCTTTGCTGACAGCGTATCCCAGAGAATTTATGTATTCACCATACCTCTTGTGTCCGCCGATGTTAGTCGCACGGTAGATCATATGAAACAGACCGTTTTCATAAACGGCCGTACAATTAAAAACAGCTGCTTTTTCCCAATTGTGGTTTTCATTCTGTTTGAATACAGGTTCATTTGAAATTCTGGTTAACTTGATCATAGATAATTTCCTACTCTTTTTTTTACAGATTGCATAAATTCATCCAACTCTATTTGCGATGGCAATGCTTCGGTCGCTCCAAAACGGCTTGCCGTAAGCGCTCCTGCCGCATTAGCTCTTCGACCAATCAGATAAAGTTCCTCTTCATTTAATTCATCAGGCGCTTTTCCAGATTGAATAATACCTGACAATAATCCGGCTAAAAAGGCATCTCCACACCCGGTTGTATCTTTTACTTCAACTTTATAAGCCGGAACCTCAACAGCTGCATGTTGATTTTTCAAAAAGCATCCATTCTTTCCCCGGGTAATTGCAAGTATTTTTGTGCTACTAAAAAATAATTCCGGCACAGCTTTAGAAAGTGAGTTTTCCCCACTTAGAAAGAGGGCTTCTTCCAGGCTCATTTTCAATATTTGCACGTGAGACGCCACTGTTTTTAAGACCTTATAGGCATCTTCTTTGGTATTCCACAAGGATTCACGATAATTTGGATCGAATGATAAAAGCGTATTTGGCGATTCCAGAGAATTTATCAATTGTAAAAAAACTTTTCGACTGTCGGGCGTACACAGTGGTAGTGAACCAAAATGGACGATATTGGCACGATTCAATTCATCTATAGAAAAATCATTGAGACTTAATGCGCTATCTGCCGGACTTTTTTCCCAGAATTCAAATGACCGGTCGCCATCCCGGTCAATGCTCACAAACGCTAACCTGGTTTTGTGAAAGTGATCATCTTGCAGTAGATCAGTATTTACAGAGTATTCATTTAAATAATTGCGAAGGAATTTTCCGAAAGGATCCCGCCCGACTTTCCCGGAAAAGGCAACTTTACGACCGAGTTTGGCCATCCCAACTGCAACATTTGCCGGTGCTCCGCCGGCGAATTTCGAAAAACTTCCTGTTTCAGACAATGACTTTCCCGGTTCCCGGGAAATCATGTCAATCAATACTTCACCGACACAAATTACGTCGTATTTTCTCATATACTCATATCAATTATAGTCTTAAGGCTATTTCTCCGCTGCTGATTTTCAAAAGCTTTTTGAATATCACGTAAAGCAAAACTTTTAATATCGAGATCATTTAGTTGAATTTTTCCACTGCAAACCAGCTCTACCGCCGTTTTAAAGGTAAAGGGATTGAGAAATGACCCTACAATGCTGATATCTTTTCTAAAAATATCATAGGGTTTCACCGTCCAGGACCGATCTGCAGGACTGACGCCAAAAATAACCAGCCGTCCGCCGGGTTTTACCAAACGATAAGCTTGTTCAACAACTTTAGCCGAGCCGACACATTCGATAACGGCATTCCCTCCACCACCGGTGATTTTGTTTATCTCAGCACTGTATTCAGCTGTCTGAGGATCAAAGACAAAATCTGCACCGTTCTGCAGACTCGATTCCCGGCGTATTTTATCCGGCTCTACGACAATGATCTGACGAACGGCTGATAATTTTGCCAGCTTCAACATAATCAACCCGATTATTCCGGCGCCAAAAATAACAACCGCATCACCGGTCTCAATTTTCGCACGTTGAAAACCGTATATGGCACAGGAAAGAGGCTCCAGTAATACAGCCTGCTGTGGCGGTAATTTTGGGGGTAACGGATAGCACTGCTTTGCCGGAACGATACTATACCCGGCGAAACCGCCATCGATATCTACTCCCAGTGCCGTGAGATTTTCACAGAGATTTACCTTTCCTGCTCGACAGTATTGACACTCTCCGCAAAAGATATTCGGATCGACGCTGACAAAATCACCAGTTGATATACTATTTACCCGGTCACCGACCTCTTCGACGATTCCACAAAATTCATGTCCTAACACAACCGGAGGAGTCGCCCCAGATTTACCGGCTATGATTTTAATATCGGTACCACAGACTCCACAGGCAGATACCTTTATTAAAACCTCATCGACTGCCGGCTTTCGCAGCGAATAGTTGGTTAATTCCAGCGTTTTTCCGTCAAACAGTGCCGCCTGCATCATTAACCTAATTTTTAAGTCCGGTTGTTGCCATACTTTCAATAAAATAGCGCTGGAAAAATGCATAAACAATTACGATTGGAATCGCCAGCAGCGCCGCCGCCGCCAATTGAGAACCAATCTGACTTTCCGCCTGACCGCCGACTTTGAACAGAGTAACCATCTGGGGCATTGTCATCAATTCACGAACCCGAATCACAATCAAGGGCCAGAGCACATCGTTCCAGCTACCCATAAATGACAGAATCCCAACAGTAATAATAACCGGTTTGGACAGGGGGAAAAATATTCGAAACAGAATTGTTAAATCACTACAGCCGTCAATCCGGGCTGCGTCAATCAGATCCTGTGGAATATCCATAAAAAATTGGCGAAAGAGCAGAATTCCGAAGGTAGAAATCATCCCGGGAACAATCAGCGACAGGTAAGTATCCACCCAGCCGAATTTCACCATCAGGATATACATGGGGATAAGCGTAATCTGGAAAGGAATCACCATGGTAAACAGGATAACACTAAAAATCAAATCGCGACCGAAAAACCGCAAACGGGACAAAGCAAAACCTACAATCGAGCCAAATAAAACTGCCGACAATGTAACGCAGCTGGATACGAAAATACTGTTTAACAGAGCGCGTCCAATGGGAATTTTACTGAAAACCGCCTCATAATTATGCAGGTTAAAATTGGATGACCATAACCCGATTTCGGCAATTTCCATTTCCGGTTTCAGGGTAGCCGAAAGCATCCAGAGAAAGGGATAGGCGAAAATTAGTCCGCCAAACATCAACGTCAAATATACCCAAATATTGTTTTTCTCTTTCAAATCAGTTCCATGAATTAAAAGGTTATCGGTTAAATGCTATTCTCTTTCGACGACTTTTTTCTGAATCAGCACCACCATAAGAATAACAAAGGCAAAGAAGAAACCCAATGTCGCTGCGTATCCCATGTGTCCGAAATAAAATGCCTGATTATAAATATAGAGCATCGCCGACAGGGTACTGTTCATCGGTCCGCCGCCGGTCATGACAAAGGGCTCGATAAAGAGTGAAAATCCGCCGATCGTCGATAATATAACGACTAACAGCATGGTACTGTTCAGCGCCGGGACCGTGATAAAGAAAAAACGCTGCCAGGGTTTCGCCCCATCAATTTCCGCCGCTTCATAGAGATATCTGGGAATTCCCTGCAATCCAACCATAAACAGGATGATATAGAGCCCCACGTTTTTCCAGGTCGCCATAATGGCAATCGACGGCATTGCCCACTCGGGGCTGTTGATCCAGGGAATCCGCCCGAAACCGAAATTGGTTAAAATCAGATTCAGCAGACCTGTTTCATAGGAGTACAGTTGTTCCCAGAGAATTGTAATAACCACACCGGAAACAATAACCGGCAGGAAAAAGAGCGCCCTGAAAAATCCCCGGAATTTTATCTTTTTATTCAGTTGCACCGCAAAAAAGAGCGCTACTGCAATCTGCAAAGGAATGTGAATTACCAGGAAAATCAGCGTATTACGAATCGATTTGAAAA
>DPVY01000070.1 GCA_003527965.1 Fidelibacterota bacterium | reverse complement strand
AACGAGTTGCCCGGGGAACGGATTTTACCGCGGAAATATTGAAAGCTATTAAAAAAAATGAAGACGATTCCGTAAAACTCCAAAAATTGATTGAAGATATCGATATGGAGCTAACCAGCCCGCAAGCCAAACGAGAGATTATTGAACTCTCGGAATCAGAACAAAAAGAGGCGCTTGAAAAAGCAAAGTGGCTGCTGCTTGACCAACTCATAAAAGATGAAGCATGATATTCAAAGAAATCCATATTGACGGTTTTGGAATATTCAACGGCTTTTCCCTGCCGAATCTTAAGAAAGGCGTCAATATAATTTTAGGGAATAATGAGGTTGGAAAATCCACGCTGCTAAAGTTTTTAAGATTTACTCTCTTTGGTTATCCCTCGCGAACCGACCAGAGAATGTCTCCATTAAACGGCGGCAAACATGGCGGCAGAATAAAGGCTCTGCTCGCCTCAGGTAAAGAGGTAACCTTTGAAAGATTTGCCGGGAGTAAAGGCGGCGGTATTAATCTTATATATGATGGAATTTCGTCTCAAAATCAAAGTCAATGGTCTCAATTGCTTGGAAATGCAACTGCTGATCTGTACAACAATGTATATGCTTTCTCATTGAACGAATTGGTTGACCTTGGCTCGCTTTCTTCATCCGGTGTAGAAGATAAAATATTCAGTGTGGGATTAGGTCTGGGTGATACTTCAATTGGAGAAGTTGAAAGCAATATTCAAAGCCGGGTTGACCAGATTTACACACTGAGAGGCAGTAAGCAGCAGATACCTTCTATTCTAAAAGAAATTCAATCCAAAAAACTGCAAATTCAGACAATCCAGGACAATTTACCTTACTACCAGGAACTAACCCGGGAAATTGAAAATATTAAAGATGAAATAAACGACATTGAAAAAGAATTAGAGAAATCAGTAGCGGCAAGGGATAAGCTGGATAATTACCTGAAATGCCATGATAGTTTCATTTCTGTCACAAAAGCGCTAAATGAACTGCAAAATCTACCGGAGCTCCGGGATTATCCTGAAAAAGGAACAGAAGAACTTGACAAGCTTGAAGATAAAGAGCAGGAACTCAGTGACAGGATTCAGGAATTACGAACCGGGAGCCAGGGCATTGAAGAATTAGATGATGCAATCAAGGCGATTTCATTTAATTCAGAATTGTTGAAGCATGCCGATAAGATTGAATACCTCAGAAAAAACCTTGAGAAATATAAGCAAACTTTAAACGACAAGAACGATGACGACGGAAAAGTTGAGAAAATCAATCAGTCAATAAACCAGGGTTTAAGTAAAATCAGCGCCGGGTGGACTGAAAAAAATATAGCAGAGTTCTCCGAACTGATTTTACATAAAAGCATGATTGAAGGATTTAGAGAGCAATTTGAAGAAGCCGACAGTGATAAGAGGACCATTGCAGCTGATTTAAAAGCATTACAGTCCAAAGAAAGCGCCGTGAACACCAAAAATTTAATGATCCTGGTTTCATTAATTTTACTCATTGGATCAATACCGGCGTTCTATTATTCTCTGCCTGTTTTGGGTGCGGCTTTAGTATTAATTGCCCTGTTATTTTTTGCCGGGAAAAGGTTTTTATTGAAAGAGGATCCTCAAAGCGGAATTAAACAAAAACTCGATAAACTGAATATTAATTATGAGATTCTTAATAATGAATATGAAAAATACCTGGAGCAGAATTTAAATCTCCCAACCCATCTGTCAACAAACGATGTCTTGGAAATATTTCGGACAATTGAACAGCTCCAAAAAGAGATTAGCGCAAGAGATAGTCTTAATGAAAAGCAGAAGATCCAAAGAATCCCGTTCATTCAGGAATTTGTAAGGGAAGCGAATTCGCTTAAAGAAATTATCCAAGCCCATAAACCAAATGGAAACGTCGAAGTTTTAGTGAATCAGATCATCGCTGAATTTGACACCTCCCAGCGTCAATTACAGGAAAAGGAAAAGCTGCAGGAGAATTTTAATCGAAAGCAAAAAGAATTAGAAACAGCAACTTTAATGCTTGATAAAAATCAAGAGCAAATTGCCAAATTATTAGAATCCGTCAATGCCACAGACCGACAAGATTTCAGAAAAAAATATGAAGTAAACAGCAGGGTAAAGGAATTAATTGAAAAGAAAGACAGAGATATTCAAACAATTGAGAAAATTGTCGGACTTAACAATGCTGACGAGGTAATTGAATTTTTTAAAACGAATGAAAAGCAGGAAGTAGAGAAAAAGAGATCTGATTTGACAAGTCAAATTCGCACAAAGAACGAAGAGCTTAAGGTTAATAACTTGGCATTGGGAGAAAAGAGAAATGAAATTAAGCGAATTGAGGGCGAATCCGAACTTGCCCAGGTAATGACGGAACTTGAAACAGAAAAACAGAAATTAAACAATGCTTATAAGGATTGGATCTCCGGCAAAATTGCTTTAAAGATTTTGGGCGATGTTAAGACAAAATATGAAAAAGAGAAACAGCCCGAAGTAATTAAAAATTCAAGTACGTTTTTCGGCAAAATCACAAGAGACCGATATAAAAGAATAAGCGTCTCATTGGACGAAAAAGCTGTAGTTGTTTTTGATTCAAAAGAAGCCTCAAAGAAGATTGAGCAACTTAGCAGGGGCACCAAAGAACAACTGCTGATCAGTCTGCGATTGGGGTTCATTGAAGAATATGAAAAGCAGGTTGAACCATTGCCGATAATCGTGGATGAGGTCTTGGTAGACTTTGATCCTCATCGCGCCAGACAAACAGCGGCAATACTCCGGGAGTTTGGAAAAGATCGACAGATTTTAATTTTCACCTGCCATCCCGATACAAAGGACTACTTTGATAGTTCTGTGGTCAACCTGACTCAAATCAATGAAAACGGACAACCGGAAAAATTGAATTCTTAATTCGTCCCCGGTTCAAGCCTGTTGAAATTTGAGAATTTGGAGAACATAATGAGATAATCAGGTGTTACAGCCGATTATCTATGGTTAACCAATCCGGGCCCGCCGGCTTAGATATTCCGTTAGCGCCAGGTCCAGACTGCGATCGGTCGTTATTTGCACATAATCAATCCTATGAGCCCGACATTGGTTTTTATACCGGGAAATAAATTGTTGTACTAATATCCGATAGGCTTCCTGAATGTGCCGGGGTTCGGTGCTGAGCTGCTGTTTGCTTTCGAGATCGATAAACCGGGTTTGGCGGTCAAAGTTAAATTCCAGTTCCTGACGGTCAAGGATATGAAACAGCAGTACTTCATGGCGTTTATGCCGGAAATGTTTCAGGGCATTAATAACATCATCAGGTTCATCGAGGAGATCGGAGATCAGTATGATCAGACCGCGTTTTTTCAATTTTTCAGCCAACTCATGCAATATCGGTGCAATGCGGGTCTCTTTGCCCGCCTCGATTTGCTCCAGAGCTCCCAGAATAAGATTCAAATGACTTTGCCGGGCCAAGGGCGGCAAATAGTTCCGAACCTGATCGTCAAAAAGAGTCAAACTGACGGCATCCTGTTGCTTTAGCATCAGATACGCCAGGGCTGCCGCGAGATAGGAGCCATAGGTTAATTTACTGATTTTGCCCGAAGCGTATTTCATCGATGCGCTCTTATCCAGGAGAATGTAGGATTTCAGATTGGTCTCTTCTTCGAACTGCTTGATATAGAAACGGTCTGTTTTACCGTAAAGTTTCCAGTCGATATGCTTAATTTCATCGCCCGCTATATAGGGTCGGTGTTCCGCAAATTCCACCGAAAAGCCGTGGTAAGGGCTCTTATGCAGCCCGAGTATAAAGCCTTCAACTACCAGTCGGGCCCGCAGCGCCATGTTATCCAGTCGAGAAATTGTTTCCGGATCGAGATATTTCCTTTTATCAATATCGGGATTAATCATGCCGAGTTTTATTCCAAATGTTCAATCAGTTTTTCTGTAATCATATCGGTATCAATTCCTTCGGATTCCGCATTGAAATTCGGAATGACCCGGTGCCGCAATACCGGTTTGGCAACGCTAATCACATCATCAATGTTCGGGGTTGGACGACCATCCAAAACGGCGTTGGTTTTTGCACCGAGAATCAGATATTGAGAAGCCCGGGGACCGGCGCCCCACTCGACCCAATTATTAATGAATTCCGGGGAATCGGGCAACTTTGGGCGGGTGGAAGTCACCAGTTTCACCGCATATTCAATCACATTATCCGCAACCGGAACTCTTTTCACCAGGTGCTGAAAAGTGACAATGTCCGCCCGTTTTATGATCTTGTCCAATAATACATTGATATCATAAGTTGTTGATTTTACAATTTCCATCTCTTCATTAAAACTCGGATATTCCACTTTTAGGCTGAACATAAAACGATCCAGCTGGGCTTCGGGTAGCGGGTAGGTGCCTTCCTGTTCGATAGGATTCTGAGTCGCCAATACAAAAAACGGTTCTTCGAGCACGTGAGTTTTTCCCGCGGTGGTAATTCGATGTTCCTGCATGGCTTCGAGAAGAGCCGCCTGGGTTTTGGGTGGCGTTCGATTAATCTCATCAGCCAGAATAATATTGCCAAAAATCGGTCCTTTGAAAAAACGGAATTCCCGTTTACCGGTGCTTTTATCTTCTTCGATGACTTCCGTTCCGGTAATATCCGAAGGCATCAGATCCGGTGTAAATTGAATGCGTCTGAAGTTCAGATCCAACACCTGCGCCAGGGTCTTGATCAGGAGAGTCTTCGCCAGCCCGGGCACACCAATCAGCAGGCAATGCCCCTGGCATAGTAATGAGATGAGCAACTGAGCAATAATTTCCTTCTGACCAATTATGACTTTACCAATTTCATCATTCAGTTGTTCGCGAGCATGGAATAATTTTTCAACTAATATTACATCACCGGTTTTAGTTTTATCTGTCATGGGCTACTTTCTCTGTTTTGCATTTAAATTCATCCAAATAATAATCCTGAAAATCTAAGACTTTATCCATCCAAGGGCAAGGAATGCCTGCCAGGGGAAAAACTGTTTTTTAATTTTTTAAAAGCTGTTAATTTTGCGCGTTCTATCTGAACGAAGGAGATGTTAAATGCAAAAGCAGACAAACAAATACTTATTATTCCTTTCAATACTTCTTTCAATTAACCGAATAAACGCTCAATATCCGGTTTATGATTTCGATCCGGTAGTGGTCACATCCAGCCGGATTCCTACGGCGCTGTCAAACACTATGAGAGCGATAACCGTCCTGAATCGGGAGATGATTTCAGCCTCCGGCGCTCAGAGTGTGGAGGCATTGCTGGAAGGTGCTGCGGGGATTGACGTCCAGTCCCGGGGTCCCTTAGGCGTTCAGTCGGACATCAGTATCCGGGGAGCCGGTTTTGAGCAGACTCTGATTTTAATCGATGGCGTAAAGCTCAGCGATCCTCAGACGGCTCATCACAACATGAACCTGCCGGTTAGCCTGAATGACATCGAGCAGATCGAAATCCTGCGGGGCGGCGGCTCGAAACTCTACGGTCCGAATGCCTTCGGCGGCGTCATCAACATTATCACCAGGAAAATCCTCATCCCGGAAACCCGCATCCAAATATCCGGCGGCAGTCACAGCCTTTATGAAGGATCCGCCGCCCTGTCGCTTCCGGTAAAGAATATCACCAACCAGTTGTCCATTAATAAAAAACACTCCGACGGTTACCGGCACAATACCGATTTCGACAATCTCAACCTGTTTTATAAAAGTACCCTGAAAACGGGAACTAGCGATTTTAGCCTCAGCAGTGGTTATACAGAAAAAGATTTCGGGGCTAACGGATTTTATTCACTCAGTTATCCAAATCAGCGGGAAGACACCAAAACCCTGTTTGTCGATACCCGGGCGGTACTTCACCGGAATTGGGGCCAAATTTCCACCGGGCTGAACTGGCGCCGGCATAACGATCATTATCTTTTGAATTTTGAGCACCCGGAATGGTACGAAAACACGCACCGCACGAATGTCATTCAGGCTGATGTCCAGACCACAATCCAAATGAAGCAATTCGCCCACAACATTGGCATAGAGCTGGGGCATGATGATATCAACAGCAACAATCTGGGCAACCACCGGCGTCAGCGGGGCGGCGTTTTCTATGAGACCCGTTTAAATTCTTCGAGTAAACTCGATGCGATGATCGGCGCTGCGACCTATTACTATTCCGATTGGGGCTGGAATTTCTCGCCCGGCATCGATGTCGGCTACAGGCTGACCGACCACCTCCGTTGGACCGCTTCCCTGGGTAAAGCCTTTCGGGTCCCGACCTTCACCGAACTCTTTTATACCAGCCCGGCCAGTCTGGGCAACCCCGCGCTGAAACCGGAAAACGCCTTAACAGTCGAGCAAAACCTGCTCTGGAACACCCCAAACCTGCACTCGTCCATCGGCGTCTTTTACCGCAAAGGCACTGACCTGATCGACTGGGTTAAAACCGAAGACGCTGAGCCCTGGCAGGCGCTGAACATTGCCGAAATCCAAACCGCCGGATTCGAATCGGAGTTAAGCGTTAAACCGGCATCCTCAGTTTTAAATTCGGTGATCCACCGGCTTTCAATCTCCTACAACTATATCTACAACAGTAAATCCACCGCCGCTTACACCTCGGCATATCTCCTGAACAACCTGCGAAATCAGGTAGTTGCATCGGTCGTGCCGGTCGATGTATTGGGAGCCCACCAGCGCTGGCAGATTCGATACGAAGACCGCCTGAATCAGACCAGTCACATCATCGTCGATGCTCATTTCAGTCGGAATTTCGGGAAAGTGGAACTTTATCTAAATGTCGCTAATATCTTCAATATCGATTATGCCGATTTTTCCGGTTTGCCGATGCCGGGGCGCTGGACCACCATTGGGATAAGTTATTCATTAGCGCCAAAATCGCGAATCCCTTAAATTTATCACAATACAATCCTAAACCGGGCCAGCCCGGGAATCACGAATTTCAAATTTCAAACAGAAAAAAGGTGGTTGTAAGGTAGTTGTATTAGTCTCTTAATAGTCATTTTCTTGTTTTTTTGTGCCATAGGCATTCCTTCGGAGTAAAAGTTTCTTGCATGGTAAATGATCACTAT
>DPVY01000071.1 GCA_003527965.1 Fidelibacterota bacterium | reverse complement strand
GGATGAGCAAAATAAAACTTAGCCTCTAACTTTTTCGCAAGGGTTTCATGATCGGAAAATTCTTTTCCATTATCGGAAGTCATTGTAAGTACAAACTGCTTTATCGGTAGAAAAAGTTTGTTAATCGCTTCCGTCACCTGATTCGATGTTTTTTGTTTTACTTTGTAGATCAGAGCAAAACGGGATTTTCGTTCTGTTACAGACACTAAGGCTTGTTTATGCCCTTTACCAATAATGGTATCAAGCTCCCAATCGCCAATCCGTTCTCTGCTATCGACAATGGATGGGCGTTCGTCAATACTCACCTTGTTTTTAATTTCTCCCCGTCGATCATTTGAGCCATATCGCTTCTTCCTCTTTTTCCGGCAACGCAGATGACGATATAAATGACCTCCGCATTGTTTGTCCATCAGAATATGATGATAGATCCATTCATGGCTTACAGAAATATTCATCTCCAATTTCAGCCAGCCCGAGATTTGCTCAGGCGACCAGTCTTCACCAATAAGTGCCTTAATCATTGCCCATGTTTCTTTATCAATACGCTGTGGAATCTTGCCTTTCCGACGATCAATAGCCTTACGATGGGCCTGTTGAAATCGGTAGCCACGCTCACCCTGGTTGCGGCACAACTCACGACTAACGCTAGATTTGTGAACTCCGATCACGCTGGCTATTTCTGTTTGATTATGTCCTGTTTTAATCAACGAATAAATTCCGTATCTTTGCTCTTGGGTAAGCTGTTTGTATGAATCCATTTGTGCTCCTCTCGTCCCGACTTATCGGGACAGGCCAAATGATACGGTCCCGACTAATCGGGACCCGCTTTTCCAAACCCTTCTTGAGTTGCACTTAATAGTTGAATTCACGTATCAATACAAGGTCAGAGAAGCAGTTTTTGAAAAAATAGGACGGATAAGCAAAATTTTAGACAAGGAAGATAAAGTATTAATTATTCGTTCGGTATGGAGATCGTTCGCACATCAAAAACTTTTACGGGACAGAAGATTTAAAATAATAAAGAAAGAATATCCTGATAAATCAGAAAAAGAAATCATTAAAATAGTTTCCTATTTCATTGCATCAGAAAAGAAATCAATACATTCAACCGGTGTGGCTGTAGATGCTTTAATATATGATTTGAAAAAAGATTGCGTAATGGACTTTGGAAATAATAACGGTCTTCATTTAGAACTTAATAAAACATGCTATCCGTTTCATCCTGATATTACAGATCAAGTAAGAAAGAACAGAAAATTACTTATAAGTCTTTTTGATAAAGAAAATTTTGTAGTTGATCCTAAAGAATACTGGCATTTTGATTATGAAAATGTGATTTGGGCAATTGAAAAAGGGGAAAAATTTGTGCTTCGGAATCGCTTACTTTTCATATACTCAACGTTGTGCTTCATACTGAGGATGAACAACAATCATAGCAACCCGTTTTTAAAAATGGTGTCTTAAACCTGAATTAAAAAATATTTTGTGCGAAATACATAGTAAAAATTAAAATAAAAGTTAAAAAAAATGACAAAAAGAATTATAGCAGTCTTAATAGTAGCATTAATCACATTTGGCTGCACCAATAGTGGGAAGAAATCGGCAGATGATGGTAGTGGTTCAAGTAAGTTAAGAAATGACGATGAATCACAACAAGAACTTAAAAGTTTAACTTGTAGCAATGGTTATACCATTCGATATAGAGATATAGATCCGGATAGTTTGTATGTTGAAGTCATAAAAGACAATAAAACAGAAAAACATCAAATGAAACACGTACCATCTGGAAGTGGTGCAAAATACCAGACTGATGATGGGAAATTTGTTTTTTGGTCACATCATGGAGATTTCACTTATTACATAGATGATGAGATAATTTGTTCATATATAGCACCTGTTAAAATAGGCTTAACGAGTTCGGGTCCATTGTACACAGTGACATATAAATCTGGAAAAATACTTGAAGTGGAAGTTGACAATTCAGAATCTGCCAGTATTAATAAATTAAATATTACATCTGATGATTTTAAGGAAGCTATCTCTATAAAGATGGAAACTGATCCAATTACGGCTGTTTTTCTGGCTGATTTGGACAAAAATGGATATGAGGAATTATACCTGATTACTACAAGTGCAGGTTCTGGAAGTTATGGTGAAGTATATGCCTTTATTTCGGATATGGATGTTAAAATAATTCAATGCTCAATACCAGAAATTTCAGAAAATGAAACTAAAAACGGAGCTATTTTTGAAGGATACATGGGACATGACACTTTTTATATTAAAAACTCACTACTGGCAAGAGAATTTCCCGTGTATAAAGAAAAAGATTCTAATGCAAATCCATCGGGAGGGAAAAAAAAGATATTCTATACTCTTGAAGACAATAAACTTAAAGTATTAAGTAACGATAAAAAATAGTAGCACTAGTGTTAAGTTAACTTTGATATGACGGGATATTATTGTATATTTGTACCAAAAAGGAGATATCATGGTACGATACACAATCAAACTAAAAAAATCAGAAGTGGAAGATCTTTATAAAATTATCAACAAAGGCAAACATTCGACACAGGCTTTTCGTGCAGCCTATGTTTTATTAAACTGTGATAAGGGAGAATATTCAAAGGATAAAACGATCACCAATACTGAAATATGTAAAATCTTAAAAATAGGTGACAGAACCATAGACAGGGTAAAGAAGAAGTTCATTGAAGAAGGCTTTGAAGGTGTATTGCAAAGACGTCCTTCGAGTCAAAATTATGTAAAAAAAATAGACGGAGATCTGGAGGCGAAACTAGTAACACTTTGCTGCAGCGAACCTCCGAAAGGCTATGCAAAGTGGTCTTTGCGGCTACTTGCAGACAAAATGATAGAACTGAATTATGTTGATTATATTTCTCATGTTTCAGTTGGAGAAGTATTAAAAAAAACGAACTTAAACCTTGGAAAGTAAAGGGCTGGGTTATTCCGCCGGGACAAAACAGTGAATTTGTTGCCAATATGGAGCAGGTATTAGATGTGTATAAACAGCCCTATGATAAAAATTACCCGGTCGTTTGTATGGATGAATCCCCTAAGCAACTCATAGAAGAACTTGCTTCGACATCCATAAGACCCGGGCAGGATGCTAGAAGGGATTACGAATATATAAGACATGGAATGGTAAACATCTTTATGGCAAACGAGCCACTGAAAGGGAAAAGACTTGTTGAGATTACGGAGTATAAAACTAAAAAGGACTGGGCAAAATTTGTGAAGCGAATTGCCAATGAAATGTATCCGGAAGCAAAAAAGATACGGTTAGTGATGGATAATTTTAAAACACATGCCGCCTCTGCCTTCTATGAGACATTCTTACCAGAAGAAGCCAAAGAATTACGGGACAAATTTGAATTTATATACACTCCCAAGCATGGGAGCTGGTTAAATATGGCAGAAATAGAATTACATGTTTTAAACAAACAATGTTTAAACCGACATATCCCTACAATGAAAAAAATAATTACTGAAGTGAAAGCATGGCAAAATCAGAGAAATAATAAAAATGCTAAAATTAATTGGCAGTTTACAAATGAACAGGCACGAATTAAACTTAGGAGACTTTATCCGTCAATTTCAAATTAACATAACACTAGTACGAAAGCACAACAAGGGCTAATATGTAATGCGGGTTGAAGAGCAATATTGATCCGCGCCGCATGGCTTAACCACCGCCCAATCTTTGATTTGACGGATAAATAGTTTTTAAGGTAAATAAAAGATTTGGTTCAGTGCAGGATTGAACAGACAGTGCTTCGAGATCCCGCACTACACATAGCCCCAACCGTTCAGAACAATGCTATTAACAAGAGACCCAAAACATACAGGAGATCGATACTCATGTCGCTGAATAAACGTATAATCCCGGGATTTGTGGCGCTGCTGCTCTTTTTTTCGGCACTGCCGGCGGCGTCCCTCGATACGGTGGTCATCAAAAGCCAAGCCATGCAAAAAAAGCCCCGGGCGGTTATCGTGCTGCCCGACGCCTACCAAAATTCAAAATCCGGGTTTCCCGTTTTATACCTGCTGCATGGCTGGAGCGGTTCATTTCAGGACTGGCCGGACCATATTGATTTGCGTTCCCTTTCGGATCGCTACCAAATGATTATTGTTTGTCCCGATGGAGGTTATGCCGGCTGGTACCTCGACAGTCCCTTGAAAAAGGACTCGCAATATGAAACCTACATTTCTGATGAAGTAGTGCGCTATATCGACAAGCATTACCGCACAATCGTACATACAGGCGGACGTTTCATTTGCGGCTTAAGTATGGGCGGGCATGGTGCTATAAGTTTATTGGCAAAGCATCCCGATCGATATGCCGCTGCCGGCAGCATGAGCGGCGTGATGGCATTAACTTCTTCGAGTAAGCGTTTTGGAATCGGGCAACTGATCGGTGATTATGAAACTCATCCGGACAAGTGGGAACAGCAGTCATGTCTGAATCTAATTGAAAATTTGACCGGTCTTGATAAAGGCATTATTATCGATTGCGGAATTGCTGATTTCACTATTGACGTTAATCGTCAAATGCACCGAAAATTAATGGAACTTGGAATTCCTCACGACTATTATGAACGACCCGGCGCCCACAACTGGGACTACTGGACCAACGCCCTGGAATATCATATATTGTATTTTATAAAATTCAGGGATCGTTATCTGAATTCTGCAAATCGTCCTTAATCCACGAAAAGAATATCGGCGGTCATCTCCTGCGGTATTTCCACGCCAAGGAGTTTCAGAGCAGTCGGCGCAATATCGGACAGTTTTCCCCGTTCGAGCAATATTTTGCCTGGCGAATCATTGGCGGCATAGATCAACTCTACCGGAAATGTCGTATGGCTGGTCTTTACCATCCCGGTTTCATAATCTACCATTTGCTCCGAATTACCATGGTCGGCGGTTATGAAAATATGAGCGTCAAGTTCTAATAAGCGTTTCACAACTTTGCCGACGTTTTCATCCACGATTTCAATCGCCCGCCGGGCTGCGTCAAAATTACCGGTATGACCAACCATATCGCCATTGGCGTAATTTATCACGATAAATTGGTAGGGATTATCTTGCAGGCGTTTTAAAACCTCTTCGGTGACATTGTATGCGTCCATTTCCGGATGACTGGCGAAGGTTGCCGGATCGAACCGGCTGGGAATTTCCACCTGATCTTCACCGGAATAAGGTGTGGTAGATTTACCGTTAAAAAAACTGGTGACATGCCGGAATTTCTGGGTTTCGGCAATCCGCAATTGCTTCAAGCCCGCCTTAGCAATAACCTCGCCCAATAGATTATTCATACCGCCGCCGGCGCTCATCGCACCCAGCATGAAGTCGGAAAATTCATCATAATATTGGGTAAAACCGACATATACAACTTTTGGTTTACATTTCAGGTTGCCCGGATAATCCGGATCTACAAAAGCCATGGTCAGCTGAATGGCGCGATCCTGGCGATAGTTGGTGTGCAAAATTGAATCGCCGTCTTTTACGCCGTCATACCCGCCGATTGCATAGGGGAGGATATATTCATCAAACATATCGACGCCGTCGGGGGTTTTGTCTTTTGCATAAGATTCCTTGACAGCATCCTCGGCGGTAGCCGCCTTGCGTCCTTCGGCATTTATGATACAGTGGTACGCCATATCCGTTATTTCCCAATTGCGGGACCGGTCCATTCCGTAATAACGCCCCATCACTGTGCCGATCCGGCAGTTGCCGACCTCCTGCATTATGGTGTTCAGTTTGGCAATATACTCCAGCGTGCTGCGGGGTGGCGTATCGCGTCCGTCGAGAAAGGGATGAATGATGATCTCACCTTCGGGAAATTCACTGCGGGCGCGGCGCATAATTTTGAACAAATGTTCCTGGTGGGCGTGAACACCTTCGTCCTGCAGCAACCCGAACAGATGCAGGCGGGACCGATTAGTTAGCCAGTTTGACATCAGATCTTTCCATTTCGGTGATTCGAAAAGGGTTCCCTTAGCAAGCCCGTCATCAATCCGTTTCAACTCCTGGATGACAATTCTGCCGGCGCCCATATTCAGGTGCCCAACTTCGCTGGAGCCCTGATAGCCTTCCGGCAGCCCGACCGCTTCGCCGGAGCAATCCAGCAATGTCCAGGGATATTTCTCTTTATAAGAATCAATGTTGGGGGTCTTTGCAGCTGCTATCGCATTGCCTTTTTTATTTTCATTATAGCCCCATCCATCGCGAATTATTAGTGCTACGGGTCTCATTTTGTCACCTTTCGTTCTATAAATATTGTTTTATGATTTCAATATCTCATAATCTGTTGCCAGAAAATCGCAATAATATACCATGCTGAACACTAAAAAGTAACGCATTTGTTGAGCGGCGTTTTGATTTTTGCTTTGTTCAAAAGCTTCATATCCCGCATTTATAGAATGATATATACATTGTAACTTACTAAAAATCACTGTATCTAAATACTGATTTAAGTTGTGTAATTAATAAACCGAGAAATATTAAATGCCGATTTTCGATTACGAATGTAAAAACTGTGGAAAAGTCTATGAAGAACTGCTGATTTCCAGCTCCACTCCTGACTCGGAAATTGAATGCCCTGAATGCGGACAACATCAGTCTGTGCGCAGAATATCAGCGCCTTCCATCGGCGGTTCGGGCTCATCATTTTCCGGCGGCGGCGGTTGTGGCAGCAGTGGATTTTCCTGAGCCGGTTAATTACCGGCAGTTGCCGGAGCCGAATTCACATTGCCGATTTTCTTTAACTTCCATCAATAAATCAGATATTTTTGGCGTATCTTCTTAAATTTCTTTAAGTCCTTTTGCCATCTTCCAATGATTTTGTCAGAATCTTCCTGGTCGATTAAAGCATTTCTGACTTCGTCGGTTCCCATGGCTTTGTCAAACATGCCGGTTCGTTCGGTGTTAAATATTTCCCGGTCAGGATACAGTTTTCGGATCGCCGACAGGATATCGATCTGGGTGCGCATCGGCTGAAATTTATCAATATCACGGATATGTATCTGGACACCCTGTAATTCAGTGTTTTGGCGGGTAAAATAGTAGGGTCGGTAATGCAGTGGTCGAAAAACCACTCCCGGTAAATTGTAGCTGTTCAATTCTTCGGCAAATTCATCGGCATTGATCCACTCTTCTCCTGTCAGCTCGAAAGGCAGCGTGTAGCCGATGCCGATGTCAATGGTATGCAGCTCGCCGATAACACCGGTGGCGGCACAGAAAAAAGCGGTCTTGCCGTGAGGAATATGAGGTGATGTTATTACCCATTCGAGACCGGTATCTTCAAAAGTCATTTCCCGCTTCCAGCCTTTCATCGGTACAACAGTCAGATCGGCATTGATGCCGAATTCCTTATTAAACAATTGGGCCAATTCGCCCACCGTCAAACCGTAGACAAAGGGAATGGGATACATCCCTATAAAGGATTTGAACGCCGGGTCCAGCACCGGTCCCTCAATTAAATTTCCCCCCAAGGGATTTGGACGATCCAGAACAATAAAGGGTTTGCCTGTTTCGGCGGCGGCTTCCATCCCCATCGCCATAGTGTAAATATATGTATATGCACGTGAACCAATATCCTGAATGTCATAGATCAGGACGTCCACATCTTTCAGCATTTCCGGGGTCGGTTTGCGGGTTTTGCCGTAAAGACTATAAACCGGAACACCGGTTTTTTTATCAACAAAATCATCAATTTTGTCTCCCGCCATAACATCGCCCCGGACCCCGTGCTCCGGTCCGAAAAGAACGACAAGATTAATGTCGGGATGATTATACAGCAAATCGACTGTTGTTTCCAGCCGTGAATTTACTCCCGTGGGATTGGTGATCAGACCGACCCTTTTACCTCTAACCAGATCGACTTTTTCTTCCAATAAGACTTCGATACCCGGTTTGGTCTTCGGCTCCATTCGCTCGGCGTTCTTAGCGCAAACAGCGGATATTAACAGCATAACGAGAGTGAGGGTTTCGACAACCTGTGGCAAATTTCTGCTTTTCATGATATGTTTCTCCAAAATAAACAACTTGTTCCTGGCGCAAAATTAACCTTTAGCGGAAATTTATCCTATAGGCAATGTAAAGTAGTGTACAATAATAAAACCTGCCAAGCCGAGGAAAACTCTGCTGAAATGCGGCTTTATGGGGAATAGGATCCATGTCCCTGACTTTGTGCTTTAATTATATACTCAAGTTTTGCACTTGTAATATATCGGATAGCCAAATAGTAATCAATTAGTTTGAAGATTTCTTCCTTTTGT
>DPVY01000228.1:5204-5392 GCA_003527965.1 Fidelibacterota bacterium | reverse complement strand
AATCTCAGTATTAACCCCGGCAGGAGTTTACTATTTGTAGTAGATAAATCTGTGCCGTAACCGACACGACAGACAGGCAACCTCGACAATCCAAAACCCCGATAGGGGTTCGCTATTTGTTCCCTAATCAAAAACATACTTTATATCGTATTTAACTCCAAATTTCTCTAAAAATTCCAAATACTCTT
>DPVY01000228.1:0-4895 GCA_003527965.1 Fidelibacterota bacterium | reverse complement strand
AAAATTCCAAATACTCTTCTTTAAACGTCTTTTTACGATGATGCTCTTCCTGATTTTGAATATATTTCACAACCTCATCAATTTGGGAATGGGAATAGGAAAACGCACCGTAACCTTCCTGCCAGGCGAAGCTACTACTACAAATAGCCAACTCCTACGGAGTTTTTACCTTCTATTTTGGAAACAGATATCTCGATAGTCATATATATTAACCCTACGACATCATTGAAAGATTTTTTGCTCAACATATAGAAATTGTAAAAATTTTCGACAAAATATATTGTATGGAAAATATACAGGTTATATAATAGGGTTAATTTCATCATTTCTCTTAAAGGAACCCTTGTTATTTTTTCTATCATAAAAACCTTCCTTTAATAATAGGGCATTCTTTTATTTGAGCCTTACTTTTAGCACAATTTTATTCATCTATTGCTCATTATCGCGGCTTACTATCTCATTAATAAGTTGCTGAAACTTTTCAAAAACCTCAGGAATTTTTTCCGGATACTTCCCTCCTGCCGTTGCCATATGCGGTTTCCCGCCGCCGCCGCCGCCTAACAATTTTCCCATCTCTTTAATCAGGTGTCCCGCATGTAAATGATATTTCTTAATGGTCGCGTCGGTAATCGCTACGGCAATAATCGGCTTGCCATCCGAAACCGACGCGATCAGAGCAACGCCCTGTTCTAACTTGTCCCGAATAATGTCACCAATCTTTTTCAACTCATCCATATTCGTAGAGTCAAATTGATGCGCAAACAAGGCTATTTCTCCAAGAGTTGGCGATTTTCTGAGAAGTTCTTCGATTTCAAGTTCAATACTCTTTGCGCTTTTGGTCTGCAACTCTTTTCCCAGATTCTTAACCTGAAGCATTAATCCATCGACACGATCAATCAGTTTATCTTTGTTGACACCAAGTTTTTCGGTCAAAGAATTTAGAATTGCTTCATTTTGCCGAAAAAGTTGGAACGCTTTGTTTCCCGTTACCGCTTCAATTCTGCGAATTCCTGCCGCAACCGAAGACTCGGATATTATCTTAAAAACGCCGATGTCGCCTGTTCGCCTGACATGTTTCCCACCACATAATTCCTTCGAAAATTCACCGATGGTAATTACCCTGACTACATCATCGTATTTCTCACCGAACAACGCCATTGCTCCGGATTCTTTGGCCTCGGCATAATCCTGTAATGCAACATGGACGTCAATATTTTCCCGTATTTTCTGATTTACAATATCCTCGATCTTTTCTAAATCAGGCGGGTCTATTTTTGCAAAATGGGTCAGATCAAAACGCAATCTATCGGGAGTTACAAGTGAGCCTTTCTGGTGGACGTGATTTCCCAGAATAGTTCGTAATGCCGCCTGCAATAAATGGGTTGCGGTATGATTGGAACGAATATTTTGTCCTTTTTCAGCATCTATACGGGCTGTAACCTGCAGATTTTGTTTTATGTTTCCCGTTTTAAATTTTCCGATGTGTACGATTGAGTCGTTTAATTGAATTGTATCAGTTACGATAATCTGAAAATCGGAATTGAATATGATCCCGGTATCTCCTACTTCTCCACCGGATTCGGCATAGAAAGGCGTCTTATCGAGCACAAGGTGAATAATACCATCGCGAATAAAATATTTCCGTATCGTCGCTTCGGATTCCGTATGCTCATATCCTACAAATTCCGAATCTTTTCCTTCTGAAAGCACCGTCCACTTGATGTCGGCATCATTCAGCTCCATCTGAAACGCCCGTGATGAGCGGGCCCGCTCTTTTTGTTTTTTCATCTCGGCATGAAACCCGTTCATATCGGTAGTTAAACCGTCTTCTTCAGCCATTAACTGCGTCAAATCAACAGGAAAACCGTAAGTATCGTAAAGTTTAAAAATATCTGAACCGGAGATTTGGGTTTTACCCGTATCGGTAAGTTGCTGCTTAATTTTCGAATAAATATCAAGCCCCTTATCGAGCGTTTCCCCAAACATCCGCTCCTCCGATTGGATAACCCGCTGAATGTGCGTCTTCCGGTCAATAATTTCAGGATAGACATCTCCCAAAATTTCACAAACCGTACCCACCAGCTTATATATAAAAGGCTTGTGCATATTTAACATTCGTCCATACCTTGCGGCTCTGCGCAGAATTCGTCGTATCACATAGCCGCGCCCCTCATTTGAAGGCATTCCGCCGTCTCCAATTGAGAAACTCAGCATACGAATATGGTCGGCAATAACCCGGTGAGGCATTCCGGATTCTGCACTGTAGGACACACCCGTAAGTTGTGCTATTTCGTCAATGATGGGTTTGAACAAATCTGTATCGTAATTTGAATGTTTTTTTTGTAAGGCGGCAGCAATCCTTTCCAGACCGGCGCCGGTATCCACATGTTTTCTGGGAAGCGGATTCAACTTTCCGTTTTTATCCCGATCATACTGGATAAAAACAAGATTCCATAGCTCTATATATTCGGGATCATCGGCGTTGATTTTCTCCGCAGTTTGATGTTCCGGATCATTTCCGGTATAATAATGAATTTCCGAGCATGGCCCACAGGGTCCGGTCTCTCCCATTTCCCAGAAATTATCTTTGTTTCCAAATTGCAATATATGGCTTGGGTCAATATCAGTTTCAGTGTGCCAAATTTCTTCCGCCTCATTGTCGTCTTTATATACCGTTGCCCACAAACGCTCTTTGGGAAATTTCCAAACTTCTGTAAAAAGTTGCCAGGCATAAGTTATGGCTTCTTTTTTATAGTAATCGCCGAACGACCAGTTCCCCAACATTTCAAAAAAAGTATGGTGGTAGGTATCTTTGCCAACCTCTTCGAGATCATTATGTTTTCCACTTACCCGAATACATTTTTGAGAGTCGGCGATACGGAGATATGTTGGATTTTCCTGATTGAGAAATATAGATTTGAATTGATTCATACCGGCATTGATAAACAGTAACGTAGGATCGTTTTGAGGGATGACCGGCGTACTTTTGACTATTTTATGACCATTACTTTCAAAATAATTCAAAAAGTCGTTCCGTATTTCTGCTGCAGTTTTCATCTTATTTCGGTTCATATTTTCGCTTTTATTGTCTTTCCTAATTCAGTTCTGATTATTATAGCGAACTCAATTTAAAGTTGTTAAGTTATTTTTTCTTTGATCAATAATCAAGCCCGGAATCGAAACTCTTATGGCGGCTAACTATAGTCTGTCTATAAACTTGAAAAACTGATGAATCAGTTAAATATTATTGACGGTTAAGTTCGCCTGAATAAATTCAGGTGTTATCTTAATATCTTGATAATATTACGGTTGAGACAACACCATAATTTATTATGGTGATAAAAGAATTCTTTATATCAAATAACCACTTCAGTGGTTTATACTTTATGGACAAACACTAGCTATAATATTGTCGATAATACTTCCATCAATTTCTCGTGTTTAAACGGTTTACTGATAGACGCCTGAAAACCGAATTGCTCGGGATGACTGATTACGGGATCATCGGCATAGCCGCTATAGGCAATTGCCTTAAGATCCGGATTCACTCTTTTCAAATGTTTTACAACCTCTTTACCGCCAATTCCACCAGGTATAGTAAGATCCAGAATAACAAGAACATATCTGCCCTGACCGTTAAGTGATTTTTCATATAGATCAATCGCTTCTTCGCCATTAATCACAGTTTCCACCTGAAATCCAAGATCGTTCAACGTCGCTTTCATAAAATCCCGGACGGATTCCTCGTCATCCATCAGAAGCACTTTTCCGGCAAACTTTTTCTTTAAGTTGTATTCTTGTTTAACCTTTATCGGATGTTTACCGGCAGGTAAATAAAATGTAAACGTTGAACCTTCACCGGCAACGGATTGCACCGTAATATGCCCCTTATGCTTCTGCATAATTGAATAACAGGTCGCCAGCCCCAGTCCGCTGCCCGAGCTCTTCGTACTAAAAAAAGGATCAAAAACTTTATCGATAATCTTACTGGGAATTCCGATCCCCTGATCTCTAATTGAAACCATGACATACCTGCCGGGATTAAGTTTATCAATTACGTCATCGCTTTCGATTATTACATTCACCGCGTCGACAAAAATAGTGCCGCCGTCAGGCATAGCCTGTTTGGAATTTATGACAATATTCGTAATGACCTGTGAAATCTGATTTGTATCCATCTCTACCGGCAAGAGATCATCTTCAATTGTGATATGGCTTTTAATATTACTCCCCGTAAGGGTAAAAGGAATGATATCATTGATCAGGTCCTTAAGAGATGATACCTCTATAACGGGCTCCCCGCCTTTGGAGAAGGTCAATAGCTGCTGGGTTAATCCGGTAGCGCGAAAGATAGTATCTTCTGTTCTCGCTAAATATTTATCAACATTTTCCCCTTTTTTAGTCTTGACCCCAATTAATTGGATGTTTCCCAGTAAAACGGAAAGAATATTGTTAAAATCATGGGCAATTCCACCGGCTAATATACCGATAGACTCAAGTTTTTCCGCTTTAAAGGCTTCTTCCTGCATCTGCAGATATCGGGTTATGTTGCGAATTATTCCCAGACTGGCTGGCGAACCGTTCCAGAATATTTTCGACGTGCTTACTTCAAGATTAAGCAGTTTTCCGCCTTTTGTTTTCCCACAGAAATCAAACTGCTTACTGATCATTTTCTTATTATGACGTTTTTCAATTCTATTCTTTAAATATTCCAAGTTTTCGTCGTCAACAATTTCTAAAATATTAAAATCCTCAGAAAGCAACTCTGCTTTACTATATTCTGAAAGACGTTCCAACGCCGGATTAGCCAAAACAAATCGATCGTTTTGCCGAACATATATGGCATCGTTGGAATTTTCAAAAATCTGCCGAAAATGGCTCAATAGCTATTTATT
>DPVY01000151.1 GCA_003527965.1 Fidelibacterota bacterium | reverse complement strand
CCGCGAAGCGGTTTAGTGCAACGTTATCGGTGTTTGTGAAGTTTTGCAAAGCAAAATTTGGGTGAACGAAGTGAACCACAAACACCGTGTTATATGAAGTTGCCCCCAGACATAATTTGTCCATTACCAGTTACTTCATTAACAGCATCCTCCTTGTGCTCTTAAGATTACCTATCTCTAAACAGTAGAAGTAGATTCCACTGCTAACGCTCATCCCTTGTTCATCCATTCCATTCCAACTGACGGTATGAGTTCCGGTAAGTTCCTTTCCCTTTACCAGTGTCCGTACAAGTTGACCTGAGATATTATAGACGGCAAGCCGCACAAACCCGTTTCTCGGAAGAACATATTGAATAGTCGTCGCTGGATTAAACGGGTTCGGATAGTTCTGTTGAAGAATAAAGCTCGTGGGGAAAGATGTGAGGTTTTGAGCTGCGGCGGGCGCAGTGTTATATACCTCCACTTCATAAAGCCATGTATGACTCCCATCGCGGGGGTAATTCAGAATTCTTAATTTGTCTGAGACAACCGGGGCGAAAGTGTTTTCATAAGGCGTGGACCAGTAATACCACCAGTCTGATTCTGAAGCATCGGGATATTTCAGGTAAGCATGTGAATTGTTAGTTTCAAAGATATCCACCCAATTCGAACCATTCCAGTATTGGAGTTTATAGGCAGCAGCCTCATTATTATTCATACCGCCGTGATACCATTGGATTACCCTGTCAAAAGTCACTTGATGTCCAAAATCTATAGTAGCTTGATGCCATTCACCGTACCCGAATGCAAGACCACGAGCCCATTCTCCATCATAGGTGCGTATGCCATCGGTGATATCTGATTTACTTGAGCCACCACCCCATCCGTTGTCTGATAGAGATGCATCAGCGTGAAGTGCAATATCGTCGGCAGGACTTGTCTTTGTAGGAGCGGTTTCCTCTACCCCAGTAGTAAGAGGGGTTCTCTTGGCATATTTGAGATTTGTGGAATCACCACCATCATAGTAAGCAATATGACAGTAACCACTATCATCAATGGAAAGTGAAGTCCAGTCACAGCAAACAGTATTATCTACAACCTCAATTTGCCAATCCGAACCATCCCAGTAAGCAAATCTGAGGTCGCTCATGTATTCGGCAGAACTGATGTGTGGTCTGTCATTTGCATCAAGTGCAAGCGAAGTATAAAATCCATACCCAATATCCGATTCAACTGTTTCAATATGCCAGATTGAGCCATCCCATCGTGCATATTTAACTCCATAATTGGTGCCATCCGTATAGGCTATGTGTGGATAGTCAAGACTGTCCAGCGCGATAGATGAATGTGTGCCTACCTGACCAGCAGTATCCACCCTCTCAATGTGCCAGATTGCTCCATCCCAATAAGCGTATTTCAGGTCATATACTTTCCAATCGTAGTAGCTTATTTGGGGATTGTTATTGCCGTCTAAAGCCATGCAGACATACTGAAATTCATCACCAATAAGACTATCAGCAACCGACCTATGCCAGCCTGATGCATCCTTGTAAGCATATTTTAGATAGTAAACTCCAGCATAATTGTATGTATATGCAATATGGGGATAGCCATCTGTATCAAATGCTATAGAATTCCACTCGCCTACATCTCCCCAGATTAAAGAATCCACTCTTTCTTTCTGCCAATCAGAACCATCCCACCAGGCATGCAAGAGCCCTCCGGCATCATAGGCAATGTGGGGATTTCCCGACCCATCAAGCGCAATTGAGGTCACCCCATAGACACTCTCAGCAGTCCCCACAAATGCTATCTGCCATTCTGAACCATCCCATTGGGCATACTTGAGTCTCCAGCCAACAGTGCCATCTCTGTAACTAATATGTGGATACCCATTTGCATCCACGGCGATAGCACACTTCTTACCAACTGTTCCTGAAGTGTCCACAAATCCAATCTCCCACTGTGTCCATGCCTTAATGGGCAAAATCACTAGTAAGGCAAAGACAACAACTAATAATAGTCTTTTCATTTCTTCTCCTTTTGATTTGAGGTTAAATTCTTTATCTCAAGAATAGTCTGTACTTTATTTCCCCCTTATTAGAAACAAAGTTGACAGTTACCTCTGTAAGGGTTTTTCATATCATAGGCACCTCCTTTCTTCAAAATGCCTGAGGACAATTTTATATAACGGTTGGCGGTATGAAACGTTGGGGAGTTCGGAGCAACTTCTTTATCAACAGAGTAGAAAGTTTAATGCGAGAGACGATGTTCGCTTAACCACCTATTCCCCAATGTTTTATGACCGCTTGTTATGGGCTTTTGCTTTATTTGCATTGAGTTAATTTAATTTTGAAATTTCGTGTAACATTACTTGTTTTCCACCTTCTCTGACAAAGAAATCAGACTTACTCTGATTAAAATACTTAAAGATTCTATCTGTACTCGAAACCTTATCAGAAAGATATTCTGCTATGCTTTTGTAACCACGCTGGTCAGAAATCAGTTTCGTTGACAATTTATAATTTCTATCAAACCAGTCCGTTTCTTCATCGTTGAAATTTGTAATTGCTGAGGACAATAAATGTGAGCCAGTATCATAGAAATGAAACGAAATCATATTTGTTTTTGAGCCAAGTTTTAATAATTTCTGAACATATTTGTCATGTGGATTCAGATGCATTTTTAAATATTTTTCAGGATTCTGACTAAATTGCATCCAAATTTCTACAACAAAAATTCTCCTTTTGTAATCTAACATTCTGAATTTAAGAGGTGGTTCAGGTGGTGATGATGGTAATATTTTGAAATACTTTATTTCCTGCGATGGACAAACAATAAATATTCCACCAATTTCCTCATTGTCAACAAGTACAGAACATGGTATTACATGCTTTTGTGGAAAACTATTTCTATTTTCAATTAATTCAAGCGGATAACTTATATCAATTTTGTTCTTTTTATAATCCATATATCTCTGTTTGCTCTTTACTATATCTATTGAAATAGGTCTTTTGTTTTTAACCAAACATCCAACTCTAATAAACACTTATCTTAATTTTAAATCTATAGGTGTCTGCCATCATGCAATTGCCCATAACGTTAAGTATATGAAAAGTAAGCGGTTTCGGAGCACAAATCTTTCAACTTACAAGAAAGTTCAAACAGGCTACAAGCCCTGATATTACTACTATCTCGCTTATTTTTTATATACATTGTTACAGCACGTTATTTTATTCCTTTTTCCAATTTAGTTACTAATAATTCTTGTCTATTTTCTAAAAAATTTTCAAATTTATCTGAAACCCATAGAGTTTCATCATCAGGAATTAAGTGCATTTCCAAATAGTTGTTCTTATTTTCTATGGCTGTATCTATCCAGTCTTTTAATTCGCTATCATTTTTATTGCCCCTATTTGTTGAATAATCTAATAATTGAAAATTACCAACATTATTTATCTTTCCCCGTTCTATACCCTTATTTAATAAAATTGATTTAGGATGAATGTGGTCTATATCGTTTACTCTAAATGACTTTGGTTTTTCATAAATTATATACATTAAAAAGTTAAAGTCATATTGATTAAGTTTCTCTTTTTTAATGAATTCAGAAAATTCCAGTGGATGCGCATGATACATCTCAAATAATTTACTTGTTGGAAATTCTTGGTTCTTATGATTTTTCACAACTTCCAAAATCTTTCTTATTCCTGTTGAATAGGCTGTCCAACCCGCACCCCTTCTTCTAAACACTTTGTTTAGCATTGATAAATACAACCATGTATAAATTAGGTTATAACTTGTGTTGTTGATTTCTGAATTTTTAAAATAATTTCTAATTTCCGAATTAGATTTTTCTAAATGAAACAAAAAATAAGTAACAAAATATAATGGAATTATTGATGGTCTTTCTTTTGCATAGAATTCAAATAAATTTGACTGTTTCAAAAATAATCGTGTTCCATTTAAGGCTTCCTTTACTCTTTCTTTTTTGGCTTTTATAAAATCACTATCTTCTTTTGTTATATTAGCCAATGATTTGTTATGATCATCTTGCAGAATAAAAATTAATTTTATTACTTCATCCTTTCCAAATCCTATATCTTCAAATTGTTCTATTTCTTGAAGGAACTTTTCATTTTCAGGGTCAAATCCTTTTAATTTAGAAGCCATTAATTCAAGTCCGTCAAGTTTTGTTCCGCCTTGATTTAACCTACGAAATAATTCTACAACTCGTATTCTATTTTCAACTTCATCACTTTTTCGGTCAATTCGAACTTCACATATCCCAATATTTGAAAAATTAAATATTTGATTTGTTATATTTTCAATATTCCTTTGAATTCTTGTATTGTCCTAAAATAGGTT
>DPVY01000138.1 GCA_003527965.1 Fidelibacterota bacterium | reverse complement strand
AAATTTTCCCTCTTATCTTTAAATGCTTTAGCAGTTTTCATCCTTTATGGACAGACATTAATTAGCGCCATAATAAAATAGCCTTTTCATAAACAACACTTGAAGAAAAGTACTTTGCTTTATGATTAAATTGTCAAAAATTATATGTTTATAAAATTGCTGACTAAAGTCGGAACGACAGGTAGAAGCCATTTTATCCCATCGAATAAATTCAATGGTTAATGTTTTTCTACAGCCGAGTTAGGTACCGTTGCGCAACGGAGCCCCAGAACGAGAATAAAAATTGCTCGATTTATATAGCCTTAGTTACACTTATTTAAGCTATCAGGTAGGAATCGTTCATTAACAAAAAGCCCCCGTATATAAAACGGGGCTTTTATCTGTTTTTACATTGTTAAATGAATATCGTTCAATCACAACCCTTAGAAAGTAAATCCCGTTTCAATGGATGTAATTGAAACCGATTCCGTTTTCGGATCAATAGAGCCGCTACCGTCGTAATCGCGATAGGTTTTCTGGAAAACGTAATAGATCACAGCTCCGCCGCCTAATTCAAAACCGATCTTATAACCAAGGATAGTATTCTCTGAAGGTTTATTAAACCGGAAGGGATCATCATCGTTATTCCGCTGATAAAAAGCCATTGCTTCGGCTAATTTGGGAATTTTCCCTTTTGGGATCGACGCCGTTGCCATAAAACTCTTTAACTCAGTTCCCGAGCTAAACATATGCTGGTAATAACTACCCAGTATGATATAATTCAGAATATTGACATCAAAAGCTCCGAAAACACCCTGACTCGCATCAGTAAATAATCTCATCTCATCCTTTGTATATGGATATAATGAACGGTCCGGTTTTGTACGGATAGAAACTCGTTCATAATCATAGGCTTTATCCCAGAAATTATAAAGGAAGTTTTCTCCAGCCACGCGATATTCTAAGGTTAGGTTTACAAATTTAAAAAAATTCATTTTCAAGCCCGGCGCTGCAAATCCCCAACCCGGTTTATATTTTACTCCGGAATTATAGTCGGTTACTTTTCCTGAAATAAAACCGGCAGTCTGACCATAAACAAATAATTTCATGAATTTTAGATTCAATGCCGGATAACCAACATCAAAGGATACCGCTGCTAATGTTTTGGATACATCTGCCATATTAAACGGTTTCGGATCACATCTTATGTCATTCCCAAATTCTACATTTTTATTAATATCTGGATGATTATCAGTTAAGCCATCACCGTCAATATCCCAATCTAATTGATCAGGTATACCATCATCATCACTATCGAGGTCATATTTTCGTCCTTTTAGATAATCACCAGGAAAAAAGTTATTATATCCAGAAGGATATGTTCTTGGTAATTCAAATTCTAACATGGGAAACGCATCAAATATGTCCGGGACGTCATCTTTGTCGGTATCTTTCATACCTTTATACTGATTTACATCCATTACCATTGATCCCCCCAAAATAACCGGAATATGCTCGAGTGGTTGATAGGTAACCCGACCAGCGACAAGCCCAACCATTTCCTTTGCATTTGCAATAAAGGCTTCCCAACTCAGATTACCGATTTGCATTCCGGTATGAACACCGACTTTACGTATTTGAGGATACTCGGTAGTATTGGAATAGCCATTCATTAAAATTCCATAACCCAGTGTCACATTATCAATTGCGCCCAGTTTTGCAAAGAAAGGATCACCCTGCTGTGCCCAGCGAACATAGTAAAATTTATCAAGATAATCGGAGAATTCATCCCATTCGTCTTTGCGGATATTACCCTGTTCGTCCATATAAAAAGCAACATCCAGCGCTATTCCGAGCTTGCCCATCTTCAATTCGGGTCTTAATGCAATCTGATTATAAATTTTATTGTCAATTGTGACGGAACCAAGACCGAGCCCCATTCCGTAGGGTTTTTTAGCCGCTTGTTTCGGCTCTTTCTGAGGTATCTCGGATGGTGTTGTTGGAACTGCTGCAACAGATGCAGGCTGTTTCTGTTTTGGTTTGTATACTTCTTCTTCCGGCTGAATTGATTCAGGTTTTTCCGGTACCGGCACTTTTTCATCTATATCCCGGGGCATATCGGTTTCGTCTATGGGAAGATTAATCAGTTGCCCCTGAGGTGTTGAAATTACCATTTGACCGGGTGCCATGTTGGATTCGGCGCCGGTGATAAGGTTCACAATATTTACGTTCCCCTCGATACCATAGAACCGGTCGCCATACTGAGGAGAAACTACCGACCAAAATTTCGTGCCTTTTACCGAGGCAACAGACGTCGGAGTCTCAATTCGGAAAGAACCTTTGATACCCGGCGTTACCTGCGCCAATACCCGACCGCTCGATATTTTTATGGTGCGGATGGAAAATTCTTCCTGCATCGATACTTCGGAATTTTTACGTATCTTGAGCAGACTTTTATCCTTATTAAATAAAACAACAACGAAACCATTCTCGGTTGTCATAATCGCATCGCCAATATTGAGCTTCATCCCGATTTCTGCTGCTGCATTGAATTCATTTTCACCACTCGGCTTGATATAAACCGATCCGCTGGTTTTAAAGACCGTTGCAAAGTCGGTTTGGGCTGAAACGGAGACTATAAGCATAGTGAATAACAAAAGACCTGTCAATTTTTTCATAATATTGCCTCTGATTATGTTTTATGATTTTTTGAAATCACTCCGAGAATTACTTTAGAATCTTTAAGTTCTATAATGCTGAATTCCATTTTGACGTTCTCGTCTGTTCCGTCTGAACATTTCAACTTAACGAAAAAGGACCGTATCAATCCGAGATCTATTTGCATAATCAGATTTCGGAAAGGCGTATTGATATCCGTTTCGATAAACTTGGTAATCTCATTTCCTACAATGTCCTGGCGGCTATATTTTAAATAGTTACAAAAGGAGCGGGAGCACCCTAAAACCGTACCATCTTTTAGAAAAAGGATAGTGTTATTGGAAGCCGAATCAATATCTCTACTCAACCGGTCCCGGCTATCGCGGACATCCTGATACATCTTCACGAGTTTTTCATTAAATATTTTCAGCCGCTTGTATTTCTCCTCAATTTCCACCATATCTTTCTTATGATTAACCGTAATACTGCTGATCATAAGATCTTTAAAATCTTCGATGAATACTTTCGGAGTATATCCTAACCCTTCAATGGCTTCCAATAATAGGGACCGGTATTCATTTTCAATTGGAGAAAATGTTAATCCTATATTTATTAATCGATCAGAATTGCGGACAATCCAGCGATCAACTTCATTCTTGATTTTTGATATGTTTTTTACTTTGAATTCCGGAGATGCAACCATGATATATTCGGGTAAGATCGGAAATTCACCGAGAATTTTAAGTTTCTTCCGCTCTTTGACAGAAAGCAAATTCATATTAAAGCTCGTTGTCACGGCTGCCTTTGATTTTTTTTCTAATACATGATTAAGTTCTATTGGTTCAATATTGATAATAGAACCCTTATTGATTTGCGGAGTAACTATTCGGCACTTTTTAATAAAAAATAAAATTAACGGATT
>DPVY01000314.1 GCA_003527965.1 Fidelibacterota bacterium | reverse complement strand
AACCTATTTTAGGACAATACAGGGACGAAACCATCAAGTTTCAAATATCAAATATAAATCTGTTCTGTTGAGTATTGGAGTATTGCTGCTCTTTTTCTGACTACTTTTGGTGCCCGATCCTTTACAGATGTTTTAAAAGATCTTCAGCCTCTTTGTACATACTTTTGTCGGAATCGGTGGTTGCGGGTATAGCCAGAGCCTTTTTTAAGACTTCTCGCGCTTTATCTTCTTTGTCCAGCTTTGCATAGGATTTCCCCAGCCAGAGCAAATGCCGGATATCGTCAGGCTTGATATCGTGCGCTTTGGAGAAAAATTCCACGGCTTTTTCAAAGGAGGCGGCCGGCGGCGTGGCGTAGATAATGCTGGCGATTTTGCGTTCAAACCAGCTGAGATCGGCAAGGGCAAAGTGCCAGCGTCCCATGACATGGTAATTTGAGTCGTTTTCCGGATCCAGTTCGATCGCTTTTACCGTATGTTCTTTTACGGCGTAGGAGTTTTCTATTTTCTGTTTCGTCCCCTCAATTTCACCAATTCGCCCGATAAGGATGGCGTAGTACTGATGACCGCCGGCTACATCGGGGGCAAGTTCGACACAGCGTTTGGCATATTCGAATCCCGGGTAGAGGTTCTTTTTCTGAACCTCCATGTTATCTTCTTCCTGATCAGCAAAATCAAAATAGGCACGGGCGATTTTCCAGAGAATCTCCGGATTATCCTTGTCCAGCGCCTCGGCTTCCCGCAGCTTCGCCATCGTGCCTGTGAAATTATCGGCATCGTGAAGTATTTCCGCTTCGTCCAATAGTTGCCTGACGCTTATGCTCTGGGACATCACTATTGTACAGGTCAGAAGGATTATGGTTATTAACAAACCATATCGGAAAAATTGTTTCATATCCACCCCCATTTTATGTGTTTTGCAATGTTATAAAAGTGAAGTTTAATCGGGAATTTTGATTGGGCTAAAAGAATTCCACAAAAGTAATTTTAAATTCGCGGTTCAGGTAGTTGATTTCAGTGCGATTGAGCAGAATGTTGCTGAAATCAATTTCCAGATGAAAACGCTCAACCAAATTCCAGCGAATTCCGGCATTGAGATAACCAAGCCCCTCGCCCAAACCGATGACGTTGCTTTCATTGTCATCTAAGGCGGCATCGTATTCAATGACAAAAGATATTTCGGGGTTTATGTTTTTATCCAAACCGATAAAAAAGGAGGGATCTTTATCGCCGTCGTTGTCTTCCACGGGATTGTAGTTAATGCCGGCATGAAGGCCCAGATTTCCCAGGAAGCGGTAATTTTTACTGGCGACGAGATAAAACCCTTTGGCTTTTGTTTCGTAGCGTTTCAGTGAATCAAGGTAAGTGCCCTGTCCCTGGGAATTGAAACCGAACAGAAGCGCCGGCGTTTTTGAGGACTCTTCAATAAACCGGTATTTGATTTCGACTCCCGGCTGATTTTGCCAGTCAATTTTCTCATTGCCGATAATTTTGGCGCCGCCGTAGGAAACGCCGAACATAAAGCGTTGTGAAATACCGGCGAAAATTCCCGCCATTACTCCACCGCCGCTAAACAACCGAAATTCCGATAAATATGCGCCGCGGGGAATTATCCCGGCTGTGGGAACGGTTACCAGATTTGTCGGCTGTGGATATACGGAATTTTCCTGAGATAAAGTTACCAATTGAAAGACAATGATGAATCCTGCTATGGTAATGATAAGTCTTTTCATAATACACTCACAAGTTTTGTTGAATATACATTGTCGTAGAAATAAATGCAACTAAGATTAATGTAAGTTTTGAACAAATAAAATTCATCCAATATTTGACAGTGATGAAAAATGATTTTAAATTTACTACAAGATAGTTTCTGAATGTAAATACAAATGAGAGGAACAGAACAATGAGAAACACAGGGATAGTAATTTTTATTGCAGGTTTGCTGCTGCTGATTCTTGATCCGACAATTATTCGAATCCTCGGAATTATTGGGATTGCTCTTGGACTTTTCACCCTGATAGCTCCAGAGAAGGCGGCTGAATTGATCACTAAACTTAAATCCAAAAAAACCGGCGAAGAATAGCCGTACTCCTTTTAGTCTCTTAATTCTCAAATTCTTGCCCGGGTTAGGTATTATTACCTGTCGAAAATTATAATCGTATTTTCGGATATGGGAATGTCTGTAATCGAACCGTTTTCTACAATTTTTACCGCTTCGATAACTGCCTGAGTCCCGGATACCACGTACAAATAAACATCTAATTTATCAACGCCGAAAAGTAAATAGTGCTGTTGACACGAGTAGGCTTTAATGGCGTTTACCCAGGGTATATTTTCTTTAGTGAGGGAATAGTATGGGGCGCCGGCGCCGCCTGTGATAAACTCATGAATAGGTTTTATTTTTTTGTTGGCGCTTCCATCCGGGTAAATTGGTGTTTGGGAGTCGATCAGCAGGCGGGCATAGAGGTGTTCGTGACCAGTGATATATGCTCTAACCTTGTCGTGTTTCGCGACCAGTTCCAGAAATCGGTCCCGCCGATCGATGACATGTTGCCGGTTTAAGGGGTTTTTATTAATATCTTTATTCATTTGCGGGTCTCCGCCGGAGTACCACATGGCGTCATAAATATGGCCGGAAACCGGCAAAGCGGGTTCATGGGTAAAAATAAAAATATGATCGATGGATTTATCTTTTTGAGCCTGTTTTAATACTTTCTTGAGCCAATCTAACTGATTATCCATGATATATCCCTGCAGATTGCCGCCAATATCCTCGGGAAAATTAGTCCACCAATAGTTCGTATTGAGAGAAATCATACGAACGTTGCCCCAATCGAAATAATAGGCATTTTCCTTATAGGTCGGGGCTTGTGGATGTTCTTTTTCAGGATAATCATGTTCCGGATTAACGAAGATTTCGGCAAAGATTTCTTCACTGGATTTACCGAACAGCTTATCTGTTCTGATACCTCCGTTGGTGCGCGGATCGTCCCATCGGTCGAGAACATAGTCGTGATTGCCCATGCCTTCGAAAATCGGCATGATGTGACCAATCGGTTCAACGGCTTTTTTCCAGGCATCCAACTGACCGATATAATCATGTTCGTCGGTGGTGTGACCATTCACCAAATCACCGGCAAAAACGGCAAATTCCGCTCCCCTTGAATATAAATCCAGAAATAAATTACGTAAATCCTGGAAGTTGCAGCCATTGAAATTATGCCCGGCTCCTCCGTATCCCGCCCGGCTGTCCGACATTGCCGCAAATAAAAACGGTTTTCCGGACTCTGGCATTCTAAACCGGAATTCGGGCGTGGTGACTTCGATAGAATCATCTACAGCGGTAACTTTATAATGATGTATAGTTCCCTTAATATTGTTGATAATAATCTCGTGATGGGTATTTAGCGGGCTAAAATGCTGCGTGCTATCGAGCAATAGGATACCGGCGGATTCCCTGTCCGTATCCCAGGAAATCGTAACCTGTCCGGGAGCGGTAAAATCCACCCAGGGTCCGGAGACAATACAAACAACACGGTTTGTGTTGCGATATTCAAAACGCCCTGTAAACATGTGCGTTTTTGCATCTTGCGGATCGGGGAGTAATAATTTATAGGCGACCGTTCCGCCGCCCTGTTTGGCGAGGTTTTCACCGAAATCATGAATAGGATATTCCAGGCGGCTCAAATCGATGGTGATATTGTGATTTAGTGAGTCTGCCACCACACCTTCCCGGCTATAGTGCCGAAAAACAGGTGTTTGAACCTTTTGGTCGGAAAAATAGATGCCATAATAGCAATAAGCCTCGGGAAGTGCCTTAGTGGTCTGAAAGTGGATAGTTGCTTTTTTTCGGTCGCCCTCTGAAAAAACGATAATCTCGGGCGTGCCATTGAGAATATTGGCGGTATGTGAAATGCGATCTTCGGAAATACCAACAGTTGGTGGCAGCCCCAGGCGCCCTTTCTGTGCTGCCGACTGGTTTATTATAAAGAAAATCAGTATCACAATCGGAAAAACTGTTCGAAATTGTTTCATTGTATCCTCAAAATAGTTGTTCGGAATATAATAGTAAAATTGATGGATTACCAGTGAATGGTGGGTAATATTCTAGCGGGAATTTCGTAGTTTACCATTGCATCTAAAATTTAACCGCCCTATATTTTTTCCGTATTTTATGAAACATGTGCAGAACAATAAAAGAGACAGTGGGAAGTTTGGATAATCAGTGCATGTGAACAGGGGTAATCTCAGGCATCCGATAAATGGAAAGTCACTCTCGCGGCATGAGAAGGAAATGGGTATCCAGATTGCCGAGATGGAAAAATATAAATATATCTGTAGTGAGCGGGAAGGCTGTGATATAGGCAAACGCGCTTACTTCGAATGGACCCAGAAATACGGTAAAAAAGTCCGTGAGTGGCTTGAATCTCTACCCTCTGAGGAGATCGATGCCCTTTTCGATAATTTACCAGAACGTATTAAACATTACATCATCCAAAAAGCACATTAATTGATTAGATTTTTACCTCAATATTTTTTGACTTATCTTTGTATTAATTATAATTGCGCCCAATCCCCGGATGGGGGATTTGTTTCTATGGCTAACGAGTATTAAACATTTTTAGGGAGGGTGAATCGTTATGGAAAAACCGGCTCAGGTAAAATTACCGGAAAATGCCTATCGCAAACTGCATGAGGGAGAAAAGTTTGTCCCGGTAATACCGGACGGCAAGATCGTACCGGAAGTAACGGGCTATTCATTAATATGGGGGCTGTTTTATTCCGTCCTGTTTTCTATGGCGGCGGCCTATCTGGGGCTGAAAATCGGGCAGGTATTCGAAGCAGCTATTCCAATAGCAATTCTTGCAGCCGGAACGTCGGTGCTGCTGAAGCGAAAAAATGCCCTGCAGGAAAACGTCATTATCCAATCCATCGGATCCAGTTCCGGAGTTATTGTTGCGGGGGCAATCTTTACGATTCCCGGTTTATATATTTTAGGGATCGATGTCAGTTTCCTGCAGATTTTTCTGGCGTCGCTGTTGGGAGGATTTCTGGGGATTCTGTTTTTAATTCCTTTCCGCCGCTACTTCGTGAAGGAGATGCACGGCGAGTTTCCGTTTCCTGAAGCCACTGCCACCACCGAAGTGCTGATTGCCGGCGAAGGGGGCGGAGATCAGGCAAAAGTGCTCGTGTCAGCCGCAATTGTGGGTGGAATTTATGATTTTTGCGTATCCGGTTTTGGCTTTTGGAAAGAAGTTGTCTCTACGCAGGTATTTCATTGGGGGCAGGTTCTTTCGGATAAGATGAAACTGGTTTTGAAAATAAATATCGGCGCCGCTGTAACCGGGCTGGGATATATCGTCGGATTAAAATATTCTTTGATTATTGCCTGCGGATCGTTTCTAGCCTGGTGGGTACTGATACCGGTTGTTTATTTCATCGGTCAGAATGCTCCCGAAGCGATTTATCCGGCGGCTATGGCAATCAAAGACATGGCGCCACAGGATATTTTCAGTAATTATGTCCGCCATATCGGTATTGGCGGTATCGCGGCAGCCGGGATTATCGGCATCCTGAAATCATCGAAAATCATTGTCGGCGCCTTTAAGTTAGCCGGTAAAGAACTTTTGGGGGGAATTCAAACCGGTGAGGGAAACACAGAAAAGCGGACGCAGAAAGATATTTCAATGAAGTGGATATCAATCTTACTGCTGCTGACTTTTGTGGCGGTCTTCATTTTTTTCCTGTTTGGCGTGGTTGAATTGAATATTTGGCATGCTGTTGTCGGACTGCTGATCGTGGTTGTTATTGCCTTTCTGTTCACAACTGTTGCGGCTCGCGCCATTGCAATTGTTGGTACAAATCCCGTTTCGGGCATGACGTTGATGACCCTAATTTTATCTTCGGTTATTTTGGTTAAGGTCGGATTGTCCGGTAATGAGGGCATGCTGGCTGCGCTGATTATTGGTGGCGTTGTCTGTACGGCTCTGTCAATGGCAGGCGCTTTTGTTTCCGATTTGAAAATCGGCTACTGGCTTGGAACCACTCCCAAAAAACAGGAAAGTTACAAATTCCTCGGGACCCTCTTCGCGGCTGCTTCGGTTGGGGTTGTCATTCTTGTTTTATATAAGACCTATGGCTTTGGTCCCGGAGGATTGGAAGCTCCCCAGGCATCTGCGATGGCAGCGGTGTTAAAGCCACTAATGACGGGTGCGCCGGCGCCCTGGTTACTCTATCTTGCCGGTGTATTTTTAGCAATTATTTTAGAATTTGTCGGAGTGCCGCCTTTAGCTTTTGCTCTGGGTATGTATTTGCCGATTTATTTGAACACTCCGCTTTTGGCGGGTGGGCTAATTGCTCACTTCGTCGGTAAAAGCACCGAGAAAGAAGAACTTTCCAAGAAACGCAAAGAGAGAGGAACTCTAATCGCATCCGGTTTCATTGCCGGTGGCGCTATAATGGGCGTTGTTTCGGCTTTTATTGTATTCTTTGGAAAACAGATTTTAAGTCCGGACTGGACTCTGATGAAAGCCATCGGGACCGAACACTGGTCGGAATCAACCGGCGGTGAAATTCTCGGATTTGCGATGTTTGTCATGCTTTTAATTTATCTCTACTGGGATTCAACCCGGATAAAAGAATAGGTTTATCAAAGAAGCCGTTTTTTTATTGTAGAATTTTATATCGTAAAAGAGGGAGTGGTAATGCCGCCCCCTCTTTTTTGTATCTTGAATCCAAATCAATCATTGATTGCCGGATTAATTGAATATTATTCCGGACTTGCTAACAGAACTTTCGTCCGAAATTCAAATTTTTCCAGCGTTGGTCTTTGCATACCGGGACTGCCCGTACGACCGCCGCCCCGCTGACCGCCCGTTCCACCGCCTGACATACCGCCCGGATGTCCGCCGGCTCTCCCACCCGTTCTGCCTGCACCGGATCGCATTTCAGACAGGTCTATTTCCGCTGTTTTAAAAACGACGGTCAGCTCCGACTTGAGCTTGGATTCATCAACGATTAAATATTCATTTATTAATCTGAAGGGTATTTGAATTTCATATACAAATTGCCGATAAGATCTACCCGTTTTGATGCCGATCCCATAATCATTTTGCAACGGAATAATTTGTTGCTCCTCTTTTTCCGGTCCTAAAAGAATAAATTCTGTCTGTAAATCTTCAAGACGGATATTTGTATCTTCCCCGGATTCCGGTTTCATTCTGCCGCGTTGACCTCTACTCATTTGGGCAGATGCAACATTCTCAATTCCGGTCGGATATTTTATCCCAAAGATACGACGTTTTGACCCGGGGACATCAATATTACACTCAAGCCCCCGATTCATAACCTGACGCATTAATTGCCGATCTGAAGCTACCAGACAGATATAAAGACGGCTTGAATCATTTGCAACTCCGAATCCGACATTATCTTTCTCGTTGAACATTATGTTTGATTGCCAATCGGAATATAAGCCGTCGATATGAATTTGGCCGTTATTCCAACTACTCTGTACAACACTTTTTTTGCAGCTGCTAAGTAAAATTGTGCTTAATAGTATTCCGATTAAAACATATTGGAATTTAGTTTTTTGCATGTATTCTCCTTGCGTCAATGAGTTTACTAGAAGTTTGACATGATGATTATTGAAATAGTTACAACCTGATAAATATAAAAATCATGTACCCATTTATCAGTGTCGTGAGCGAATCTTCACGAACCATTCTGAATACCTGATCCTGACCTATCAGTCACGGAATTATCATCGCATGATTTTTATATGAAAATGTTTGTGGGCGCTACAGGATTCGAACCTGTGACATCCGCCTTGTAAGGGCGGCGCTCTGAACCAGCTGAGCTAAGCGCCCTGATATCCGTTTGCGGGCGAGCAAAATTCACTTTCACTCAATAAGCGCGCAAATTTACGGATTTTACCTCAAAAATCAACGGCTTTATTTACAAATTGCCAGATCGAGGACTTCGGACATCTCTTTCACAAAATCAAATTTCATCTCTTTTTGAATTTGTTTGGAAATTTCCACCAAATCCTTGCTGTTCTGTTCCGGTAATATCACGCGCGTCAGTCCCGCCCGATGGGCAGCCAGAACCTTTTCTTTAACGCCCCCCACAGGCAAAACGGCGCCACGCAGAGTAATTTCACCGGTCATGGCCAGTTTATCTTTGACTTTCTTTTGCTTCAATAAAGAATAGACCGCCGATAAAATTGTGACGCCCGCCGAGGGACCGTCTTTTGGAATTGCTCCCGCCGGAACATGGATATGAATATCGGTATTGGCAAATATTTTTTCATCGATGCCCAATTCTTTGGAATTGGATCGAATATAGCTCATCGCCGCTTCGGCAGACTCTTTCATAATATCGCCCAACTGTCCGGTTAGTTGCAGCTTGCCCGTGCCTTTCATGCCGGTAGCCTCGATAAACAGAATATCGCCGCCGACGGCAGTCCAGGCTAACCCGATTGCTACGCCCGGGCGTGACGCCCTTTCAGCAATATCAACGAAAAATTTCTGGGGACCCAGAAGTGTTTCAACCATTTTAGCATCAATAATATAACTTTTTTTCTTTTTTCGACCGGCGACATCCCGGGCGACTTTACGGCAGATATTGGCGATTTCCCGTTCCAGATTACGCACACCTGCTTCGCGAGTATAGTGGGCAATGATAACGCGTATGGCTGTATCTTTAAATTCTATTTTGGTCATACTCAGGCCATGTTCCTTGATCTGTTTGGGAATCAGGAATGTCTTGGCAATGTTCAGTTTTTCTTCTTCAATATAACCGGAAAACTCCAGCATCTCCATTCTATCGCGCAATGCCGGTAAGATAGTGTCGTTCATATTGGCTGTCGCAATGAACATTACCTTTGATAGATCGTAGTTAACTTCTAAGTAGTGATCACTAAAAGTATTGTTTTGTTCCGGATCGAGAACTTCCAGCAAGGCTGAAGACGGATCGCCGCGGAAATCGGCGCCGACCTTATCGATTTCATCGAGCATAAAGATCGGGTTGCTGGAGCCGGATTTTCGGATGTTCTGGATAATTCGACCCGGCAATGCCCCGATATAGGTCCGGCGATGCCCCCGGATTTCAGCCTCATCGCGCACTCCGCCCAAAGATATACGCACAAATTTACGCCCCATAGCGCGAGCGATAGATTTTCCCATGGAGGTTTTGCCAACCCCTGGAGGACCGACAAAACACAGAATCGGACCTTTAACTGCACTATCTTTTTCTACCTGTTCTTTCAATTTCCGGACGGCGAGGTATTCTATCACCCTGTCTTTCACTTTGTCCAGACCATAATGATCTTCATCCAGGATGTCTTTGGCTTCTTTAACATCCATATTGTCATTGGTCAATGTTCCCCAGGGGAGTTCTACCAGCCAATCCAGGTAGGTCCGGGACACTGTATATTCCGGTGATGCCGGTGGAATTTTCTGTAGACGATCCAGTTCTTTCTCGGCTACTTTTCGAGCCTCTTCGGTCATTTTGGATTTGGCGATCTTTTCTTCCAGCTCCTTCATTTCCATCGTGCCTTCATCTTCGCCCAACTCTTTTCTAATAGCTTTGAGCTGTTCACGCAGAAAATAATCCCGCTGGGTCTTGGATATCTCATCCTGAACTTCAGACTGGATCATTTCACCGAGTTCAATCCGCTGAATCTCTTTATTGACAATTATCGTAGCTCTTTCCAGACGTACTTTAACGTTCAACTGTTCCAGGATTTCCTGTTTTTCCGTTACCGGAACGTTAACCAGGTGCATAGCCCGGTCAACCAGACGTCCGGGATGCTGAATATTAGATAAAATGTTGGTATGCTCTTCCGTCAGATAGGGTGCCACTTTGATTAATTTAATATAAAGCTGACGAAGATTTGCCACCAGTGCATCGATTTCGATACCGGGTTCATAGGTTTCCTGCACTTTCAATATAGCGCCTTTAAAATAGGGCTCATGCTGAATATAGGATTGGATTCGGGCTCTTTCCAGTCCCTGGACGATTGCACTCTTGCTGCCATCGGGCATATTAAAGACCTTCAGAACCTGGGCAATGGTACCCCATTCGTACAAATCTTCTTTGTCGGGCAATTCCACGGAACCGTCTCTTTGAGCGACTACCACGATTCTGCGCCTGGTTTCCGGTAAATCGTCAACCAGCTTTAGGGAGCGTTCCCGGCCTACATAAATTGGAATAACTTGTTGAGGAAACAGCACGGTGTTCCGCAAAGGCATTATCGGTAAGATTTCCGGCACTCCGGGGATCGAATCCATAACATTATCTTTTATTTCTTCTGTCATCATTTACTCCTGTTCGCTAACGCTTTTCCTATTGATATTCTAAATCTAAACTATAAAACCTGTCTATAGTTTTAATTATGATTCGGCTCGTTCCATCTCTTTCAGAGCTTTCAGAAACCGAAAAGTTACAGCAAAATCGCCACTCTTGGATTTTCCCGGCAGGGGTGGTAGCAACCCGGAAGAAAGTTGCAGATCCATCAGCCACTTAACAGCTTTCTTAAAATTGGGATGTTCATGATATTCGGCAAAAGGCGCCAGGGCTTCGATAAATCTTAATGTGCCGCCGCGAAACAAGCCGTTATCGGTATAATTGGTATAAAGGTAATCCCAGGCATTGGCTTCGGGAAAAAGGGTTGTATGGCTTTTTACGAGATAGTTTTCCAAGACAAAACTTGCCGCCTTCCGGCAAACTTCAGAGTTCTTTAAGCGGCTATGAACACTAAAAGCCTGAAAGGCAAACAGAGTGGTCCAGACTCCGCTTTTGGTAGTCTTTAGTGATACTCCGGAAGGTACTATGGATGGTGACAACCAGCCGCCGTCTTCTCTCTGTCGTTTTGCAAGCCAACGATAACCCTTTTCAACAAAGGGATTCCCGATCAGTTTATACTGAGCGAGCAGCCACAGCGTATACGCATGGTGATGGAGCAACAGCGGAAATTTACCATCGGCCTTCTGGGTTTTAACGAGAGCAATAATCCCTTTTTGGGTGGCAGGTAATTCCCTGGTGCAATCATAATCCAGTAGTTGGGTCATATTCTGAAGCTGCAGCAGAAAGGACATTGCCCGGTTGCGCTCTTCAATCTTGTATTTTTTGTTTGTTTCCCAGAATCCATCAGGCTTCTGGGTGCTCAATAACTGAACCAGCGGTTGATATGTCCACATTTCATTTTTTAGCGAAAACATGAGATTCTCGGTTTCCGGTAAAAATAGTTGGGCGGTCTTCAACCGAATTGGCAGGGGCGCTTTATGCAATAACACGGAGGTTGGATCAATCCGTAGAAATTTTGTCCAATTCTTTGATTTTGTCATGAGCACTCTATTCTACTATTAAAAGGTTCACGACCATGAAAACAAGTTGTATCATGATCTTGATTAAAAAAATATGTTGCAAAATCGAATATTATAAACCGGGCGGTTTTAGTTGGATTAGAAAAAATATCAGTTGAAAAGTTACGCAGTAATATCATTATGAAAATTAACATTTTAAAATAACATCTAAGCGGTCGATAATATCTTTTTATTCTGCCATAAAAGCAAGAACTATTTACAGTTAAATTCCTTTTTTCAGAATCGAAAAAACAATGTTTTCTATTTCTGAATAATCTTGGGCAACATAATCGGCTAAATCCAGATCTTTTGCAGAAAAACTGCTGCATAACCCAATGGTAATCGCACCGGCTGCCTTAGCCGATCTGATACCATTAATCGAATCTTCAATTACGATTGTTTTGGTGGGAATAACATTCAGCATGTCAAAAATTTTTCGATAGGGTTCGGGATGGGGTTTCGACCTCTTAACATCTTCCGCCGTCACGATATACTTAAAGGAATTCCGGATTGATGTGTTTTGGAAAATCCATGCCAGAATTTTTCCCGATGTTGCCGTAACCAGTCCCGTTTTAACGATTCCATCAATTTTTTTGACGAATTCTTCATAACCCGGCAGATAATTAATTCCACCCGAAAATGTTTCCAGTAGAAATTGACGCCCTTTCCGGCGTAATTCCGCTTCTGAAGCCGTGATGTTATATCGTTCTTTGATGAGGTGGTAAAAGTCCGCTTCGGAAGATCCCTTAAATATTTTCCAATCTTCCTCGGGAACGATTATACCATAGCCGGCAAAAAGCCGTTTTTCGGCAATTTCATACAGCGGTTCGGTATCTACAATCACCCCGTCAAAATCAAAAACAATCGCCTCAATAGTCTGCATAAAACTAACCAATCAATCCAATTATCAGATAAAATATTAGCGCCAGCCCGGCGGAAGTCAGCGCATAAGGCAGCTGAGTATTTACGTGATCAATATGATCGCAAGCCGACGCCATAGAGGCAATCATAGTGGTATCGGAGATTGGTGAACAGTGATCGCCGAATACTCCCCCTCCCATAACCGCACTGACCATAAGCGGCAGATTTAGCCCCATATTTAATGCCAGGGGGACCGCAATGGGAATCATAATTGCAAAAGTACCCCAGGATGTGCCCGTGGCAAAGGAAATAAAACAGGAAATCAGAAAAATCAGAGGAATAATAAAGACCGGGTGAATAGTCGCCGACGCCAGATTTGCAACATAGGGACCGGTCCCCATTGTCTTACAGGTTGCCCCTAACGTAAAGGCAAACACCATCAGCAATCCCATCGGGATCAAGCCCCCCATGCCTTTCATCACCAAATCGAGAATTTCCCTCACTGTAAATATTCGTTGAATCTTGTACAATAGAGCGGCGACGAAAATCCCCATCAATACCGCCCAAAACACCGCTGTCGACCCGGAGCCCTGTGAAATTCTTCCATTCCCGGTGATAAATAATCCCAAAGGCACCATCATTACCATGGCAATAAGGGGTGCAACCATATTTATCGGACGGGGCGTCACGCCTTTTTTTACCGGCATGGCAATCGTCTCTTCCGATACTAATAATTGGGCGCCGTCGCGGATAAGTTTACCGGTTTCGCGGGCACGCTTTTCGGCTTTTGCCATGGGCCCGTAATCTTTACCACTGATGACAATAATCAACACCAGTAAAATTGTAAAGATAGCGTAAAAATTAGTAGGCACCGCCCGTAATACCACAAAAAACGGGTTCTCTATTTGTTGGGCAAGCAGCAGACCGGTTAATACTGCGCCCCAGCCGTTAAATGGAATCATTATGCAAACCGGAGCCGAGGTGGAATGTGCTAAATAGGCCAGCTTTTCCCTTGGCACTTTGAATTTATCAAACAGCGGTCTGCCAATTGATCCGATCACCAGGTTTATCATATTGCTTTCAATAAAAATCAAAACCCCAATGATCCAGAGCAGCAGACTGGCATTCCGCCGGTTTCCGACAAGCCCTTTTTCTCCAATCCAGTGAATAAATCCCTGTACGCCGCCGGAATGTTGCATTAAAATGATGAGGGCACCGACCATCATGCTGAAGATGATCACCTTTGTGTTGCTGGAATCTTTAAAGATGTTGATCGTTGCTTCCAGGGTTTCCTGTAGCCCCAGTAATGGATTCCAGCCGTTTATCGCCGTCCATCCCAACCAGATACCGAGAAATAGCGACGGATACACCTGTTTGGTCTTAATTGCCAGTATGATCGCTAAAAGCGGTGGTAGAATTGAAATCCAGCCGTAATTTTCCATATAAAATGCCTTCACCAAATTAGTATTGATTTTTCTAATGGCTAAAACGGTGTAAATATCCCTGGCAATTCTGCCCGGGACATCTTTTGTCCCGTATTGGGAATTTGTTTCAATTTAAGTAAAATCCAAAATCCGTCAGGAAAGTTTTCAGCCTTGCAACGGTTTCAAAGCGGTGTGAATGAATTCCCATCTGCCGAGCCGCGGCGACATTTTCCGGTAAATCATCGATAAACAGACACTCATCGGGATCCGCTGCGGCAATTTTCAAGGCTTCCCGGTAGATCAGCTCTTCCGGTTTGCGAGCCCCGACCTGGAAAGACAGAACGGCATTATCCAGTTCCTTTAAAAGTGAATATTTTTCTTCAATGGCTCTGATATGCAGCTCGTTGGTATTGGACAGGAGAATTACAGCAGCTTGCCGTTTTAGCGTTGGCACCAGCTTCCAGACCGGTTGATTTATTGTAAAGGGTTTTTGCCAGATCGCCACCAATTGTTCAGCTGTAATATCATGCAAAACATCATATTGTTGCTGTAATTCGCCGATATATCCCGCTATTGAAAACAGTCCCTTTTCAAATGCTGTTTCTATGTTTGAAGCTGCGATTTGCATGACCATGTTCAGGTCAAACCCCGGCAAATTTGCTATTTCCCGGATTGCCAAATCTTTATCAACATGAACAAGCACATTGCCCAGATCGAAAAATATCGTTTTAATCATTCAGTCTAATTCCTGCCGGATTTAGCTCTGCTCTTCGATACTAATTTCTGTTTCGATACGACCGATGTTTTTATCGGAGTAACTTTTCAATACCGGGTTATAATATTTTTCCAGTTTAAGCAGAGCCTCTTCATCGAGTAATCTCAGTTGCTTCAGCACTGCGACAGACATTGAATCGGCGGCTTTCAAATTATCACCCAATACCTTAATTGCGACGCCAACATGTTTGCCTGCTTCCGTTCGGATACCGATTCCACGGACGCCTTCGGAGCCGATTTTTGACACAGCCCTTCCACCGAGAGTGGTGATGAAATCCGTATCAAAACGTCCTTTGCCGCCAATAGGTTTCGGGTACCGGGTCATCACCTGGAAAATTTTCTGGAGATACTCATCCGATCCTTGCGCCAATTTGCGATACATCAGCGCCAGATTATACAGGGGCATGAAAAAGGTCGGTGCGCCGCAGTTGTCGGTTGCCACCGGCACTTTATCTTTTTCGGCATAATGCTTTATCTTCTCATAAATACGCTGTTGTACGGGGTGTTCAATGTCAGTGTAATTGCCGGTAACAACATCCAATACTTTTGCAACAGCCAACATTCCGGCGTGTTCTCCGGAACAACTGTTGTGCAACGCTGTCGGACGTCGTCCCTGAATAATCAGCTGTTCATAACTCGTGTGATCAAGGGGTTGATGAATACCACACAACAGGTCTTCGATATTCATGCCGATCTTTTTTAACAAACCGGCGACGATCTCGGCTTGATAAGATTCGCCGTTGTGGCTGGCACACAGGATGGCAATTTCATCATCTTTAAGTTTAAATTTTTCAACGGCTCCGGATTCAAGCAAAGCAGCTGCCTGGAAGGGTTTTGCAGCGGACCGGATGAAAACCGGGTATTCCGGATCACCGGCGGAAAAGAAAGATTCACCGTTTTCATCAACGGCAACAGCATAGCCTATATGGAAGCTTTCAACAATATCTCCCCGATATAGTTTCGATACTAAAATCATATTATTTTTCTCCTTTATCTTATCTCAATGATTTCAATTAATTCTTTTAAAGCCGCCTCAAAGCCCCACATTAGAGACTGGGACAGAAGCGCTTTACCTACAGAGATAAACTCGACGTCAATTACCTCATTCAGAGACTTAATCAAGCGCCGGTTTAATTGTCCACCAACCGAAATCCGCAAATTGTTACGGCTTCCGACATGAATTGTATGGGTTATTTTTTCGAGACATTTTAAAAAAGGGGTTTGTTGATCATGACGCGCCAGCTCATCCGTGGCGATTTCGACTTCATCAAGACCCAATTGATAGGCTTCTTTTAATTGCCTAACATCGGGTTTTAATCGAACGGCGACCCCCATATTTTCAATGTTTATAGCAATACCGACCAGCTCTTTTATTATTTTTGAGGGAATTTGAACGGCGCAGTTATCCGATTCCGGATCAATGATGGTGATGATGTCCGGTTGCAACAGAACCGCTTTCTGGAGAGTTTGCATATTAGCCGGAACCCGGATATTGATCCGGCAACTGCTCATCGAGCGCAACAATGCCAGATTGTTCAGATGTCCAATTTCAGGACCCATGGTGAAACTGATACCGGCGGCGCCGACGGATTCAACAAAATTGAGCAAATTCAATGGGTTGGTTATCGGCGAATTAGCTATTTTCCCCAACGCAATAAAGGGGTCAAAATTTACTTCAAGGTTAGGCATCGTTATTTATTCCTTTCACGAAACAATTTCCGAGGCAAAGCAGAGCGTAATCCCATCAAATTGACCTGCCTCGATTAATTGTCTTAAGACCTGCAGTGTTTCCAAATGGACATGCCCGATAGCAATTGCAGTGCCTCGCCGCCGGGCAATTGCTATTGCCTTTTTAAACTGCGCCTGAATTTCGCTCTTATCGCGATTATTATCAAGAAATACCGAACGAATGCCGGCAGGTGCTCCCTGTTCTTTGGCAACCTCATAGGCTACACTGCGGGGAGAAGTCAGGCTATCGATAAAATAGAGACCTTTTTTTTTCAGGCTGCTTATGACAACTCCCATTACGTCGGCGTCAGTTGTTGCCAGAGATCCCATGTGATTGCTCATTCCCACAGCCTCAGGCAATTCCATAAGTGCCGCGGAAATACGCTGCTCAATCTCAAGGGATCGCATGGTTTGACGGATCAGGTATTGATCCTCGCCGGTGCTGTACTCAGAGCGTTCGGGCTGCATGGGCATATGTACAATAATCTCTTTCCCGTTTTGCTTACCTTGAGACGACGTCCAGCGCGAGTACTGGTGTCCGGGAATTACCGACATTGTCAGTTTAGCTTCAAATTGGATAAACTCTTTGATAACCGCATTATTGCTGTATCCGAAATCATCAATAATAATTG
>DPVY01000088.1 GCA_003527965.1 Fidelibacterota bacterium | reverse complement strand
GTAATATTGCAAGCACAAAACTCTTTTTGCAAATCTTGAATGACCTCTAATAAACAATTTTTATCGTTTTCCACAATTGTGAACGAAAGAGTCATATTATTATTGCCCAGCCGAACAGCGGAAATCATATCGATATTGAACTGCTTTTCACCTAAGTAGTTAAATATTCCGTTAACGATAATATGATCTTCAGGAAGACCGGTAATAGTTACCTGGGCCTGATTTTCCATGACACTTAGCCCTGTGACGACAGGCTGCTCAATATTATCCGAAACAACACGGCTGCCATTATCATTTGAAAAAGTGCCCCGGCAACAAAGTTTTACATTGTACTTTTTAGCAATTTCAACTGCTCGTGGATGCAAAATGCCGGCTCCTAATTGAGCCATCTCCAGCATTTCAGCATAGGATACCTGTTCCAATATTTTTGCCGCCGGGAAAAGTTTGGGGTCAGTCGTAAATATCCCGGGGAAATCGCTATAAATTTCACAGGGAGCGCCAAGAGCCGCGGCGATGGCAACAGCCGAAGTATCTGAACCGCCTCTGCCAAGAGTAGTTACATCTCCCGATTCGGTAATACCCTGAAAGCCTGTCACGATGACTACATCATAATCCTTGAGGTTGCCTTTTAATTTTCCGGCATTAATTTTTCTTATACTGGCTCTCGTGTGATCGGACGAGGTGATGATTTCCGTTTGAAAGGCATTCTGAGAAAGTGCCTTAACGCCTATATTATTCAAAGCCATAGCCATCAGAGCAGCTGATACCTGCTCTCCGGTTGTGAAGAGCATATCTTTTTCACGAGGCACAGGACATTCTGAAACTTCTTTGCATAAAAGCTCCAACTGATCGGTTGTTTTCCCCATTGCCGATACAATTACTACAAGTTTTTTTCCTTCTGAAACATGCCTTTTAATTTTAGCGGACACATATTTGATTTTTGGAATATCAGCAAGCGATGAACCGCCATATTTTTGGACAACAATATCCATTCTATAATTTCCTCAATTCTTCCATCAATTGGGTTTTATCTCTGGTTTTTTCGTCTACGTTTTTAATAACTTTTGCAGGCATGCCCGCAACGACTTTATCTGGCGCTACATCTCGGGTAACAATTGAGCCCGCGGCTACTACAGCGCCATGCCCGACTTTTACACCCTCTAAAATGACGGCATTTGCTCCAATAAGCACATTATCTTCGATGATAACCGGATCGGCGCTGGGGGGTTCGATAACTCCGGCAACAACTGCTCCGGCGCCAATGTGGCAGTTTTTTCCGATTACCGCTCGTCCTCCAATAACGGTGTTCATGTCGATCATTGTGTTTTCACCAATAACCGCACCAATATTAATTACCGCTCCCATCATAATAATACAATTCTTTCCGATGGATACTTTGTCTCTGATCAAAGCACCGGGTTCAATTCGGGCATCTATATTAGTCAGATCAAGAAGCGGTACTGCGGAGTTTCTGCTCTCATTTTCGACTATGTAACGGCTAATCTGCTCTTTTTGTTTTTTGAGAATATTTTGAAAATCCTGCCATTCACAAAAAAGCACTCCGCTATTGCTGTCACCAAAGAAATCCATCTTTTCCAACCCTAAAGGCTTTAGATCTCCTTTTAAATATACCTTTACCGGAGTCTTCTTTTTTGAATCAGATATATATTTGATAATTTCACAAGAATCCATAATAAATTCCCCTAATTTTTATTTAAACAATACCTCACTGAAAGAATAATATCCATTACTTTTTGTCAATATAAATTCTGCGGATTTTAAGACACCTTCTGCAAAAGTCCTGCGGGAGAGGGCTTTGTGAGAAATTGATAAAACCTCACCCAATCCGCCAAAATGAACGGTATGGTCGCCGACGACATTGCCCAGCCGTAATGAATGAACAGGCGCTTCATTATTAAATAAACCACCCAGCATTTTGGCAGTGCCGGAAGGTTTATCTTTTTTGAACCGGTGATGGGTTTCCGTTATTTCCACATCCCAATCCGGAAGGTGGTTTTTTAGTAGTTCCGTAATTTTCAAGAGCAGCTGTATCCCTGTGGAAAAATTATAAGCCTGGACAACGCCTGTTTTTTTTGACAGGAGTTTAATTTGAGACAATCGATCGTCATTATACCCTGTAACGCCGGTCACCAAAGGGCAATGATATTTTGCGATTATTGAACATGTTTTTTCCAAACCGCCGGGCAGAGAAAAATCGATCAAGACTTCCGGTTTTTCAAGTATAAACTCTTCACCTTTGTCCAGACCTAACACCATTTCATGCTTTGCTTCCGTGAATAATGTTCTTATTTCCCGCCCCATTCTGCCATTCATGCCAATTAGTCCGTACTTCATATTATCTCCAAATTTCGCATTGTAAGTTGCAATTTCTTTCCATTTTCGCTTGAAATCGGCGCCAACGGCAGACGGAGAGTGTTCCGGCATAAACCCATGAGCGCGGCGGCATATTTTACCGGAATAGGATTTACCTCTAAAAAAAGATCATTCATCAACTTTAATAAACGATTGTGCATTTTTCTGGCTCCAATAAGATCTCTTGCAAGCATTGCATCGGTAAGCTGCCGCATCTGATCAGGGGCAATGTTTGAAATAACGGAAATCACGCCCTCACCGCCAAGCGCCATTACGGGCAGAGTCTGATCATCATTTCCGGAATAGACTTTTAACCCTTCCGGACGGTTTGCTATCAATCGCGCTATCTGTGAAATATCGCCGCCGGCTTCTTTGATACCAATAATATTGTCACACGCCTGGAAAAGACGGATTACGGTTTCCGGCAGCAAATTAATTCCGGTTCGGGAAGGCACATTGTAGAGAATGATTGGCAAATCCGTTTGGTCTGCAATAAATTTAAAGAATTGAAACAGTGAATCTTGGGTTCCCTTATTGTAATAGGGGGTCACAATCAGCAAGCCGGAAGCGCCGCATTTTTCGGCTGTTTTGTTGTTTTCAATGACGTGATCGACATTGTTGCTTCCCGTTCCGGCAATAACCGGTATTTTCCCATGGGTTTCTTCAATTACGGTTGATAGTATCTTTTGGCTCTCTGCTTTATCTATGGCAGGCGCTTCCCCGGTTGTACCAAGCACGATCAGGCTATCCACAGACGCCGACAACTGGGATCCAACTATTTTACGGAGAGCCTCGTAATCAACATTCAAATCCTCCATAAAGGGCGTTATTAACGCCGTTCCCAATCCTTTAAACATAAACACCTCTCTTTTTTTCAAATAATAGGTTTTTCATTCCGATTCGCTTTTAAAATAAAAAAGGGGCCTGATACCAGCCCCCTTATAAAAAAATATATAAAATGAGGGCTACATAGCGAAAGCCTTTTTTATTTTAGCAACTTTAGCAACTTTTTTAGCACAAACAGACAATTGAAATATCACTTTATTCTTATTCCTGGAATTTTTGGGTTTAATTTCTATTTCCTTCAGAAAACAATTTCTTGATATTAAAACAACGACGGAAAATAATATCAATATTGAAAAGATGCAAGCTTTTCCAAAATCAGGTATGAGCTATATTTGGATAAGCAGAGAAAAAACAATTTATTAGTCCTCAAAAAAAACAATATCTTCGGGATTTGCTACCACGTCTTTTCGATTCATTCCGAGAGTCTTCCTTATTTCACTGCTATGATGTCCCGCAAGACGTTCCAATTCAGCGCTTCCGAGACTGGTTACAGCCTTAGCTTTATCGTTTATAATAACTACCGACCCGGGATTAAATTGCTTTTTTATTTGAACTATTCCGCTGGGCAACAAACTTTTCTTTTGTCGGATTGCCGACATTGCCCCCTCGTCAATTTTAATTGTGCCCTCAGCTTTGCTGTTAAGAATCCATCTTTGCCGATTCGTCAGTTTCCTTTTTGGCAAAAACAATGTTCCGAGGTCTTCTCCTGCAATAATACGTCTGATGATATTTTGTTCGCGTCCATTAGCCAACACTATTTTATAGCCGGCATTGGCGGCTATCTTGGCAGCCTGGATTTTTGTTTTCATTCCACCGGTCGAATGGGTACTGCCATACTCATCTGCCATATTTTCAATATCCGGAGTAATTTCAGTTATAATTTTGACTGGCTTTGCATTGTTGTATTTACGAGGATTTTTATCATACAACCCGTCGATATCCGTGAGCACAATCAATAAATCCGCATCAAGTTTACTTGCTACCAGGGCACTAAGTTTATCATTATCTCCGAAAGCCGTGCCAATCTCTTTCGTGGAAACACAATCATTTTCATTCAGAATCGGCATTACACCCAGTTTTAATAATTTCTCCATAGAATTTCGCAAATTGAGATAACTCCTGCGTTCATTCAAAACTTCTGCAGTTAAAAGGACCTGCGCTACTATTATACCATGTTTAAAAAATGCCTTGTAATATTCATTCATCAAAAGCGGCATCCCGATTGCCGCACAGGCCTGACGCATTTTTAAATCTTTAATTGGTCCCTTCAAATTCAAGGCGCCGGCGCCCATTCCGATTGCGCCGCTGGTAACGAGAGCAACGCTACGCTTTTCTTTTATTAATTCGGCAATCTGGCAAGCTAAACTTTGGATATATTCTGTGTCTACGGAATCATTTTTGGTCAGAATGGCTGTGCCGACCTTGATAACAATTCTTCCGGCCTGGTTGAAATCTCTCATTTTAAATAAAAATTCCTGTTAAGTGTTTTATGCGTAAACTTTTTTCCGTTTGATCCGGAATAATCGCTGACAATTTGACCGCTTCCAAGCATTTTCCATTTGTAACTAAGCAATCCTTCCATGCCGACAGGACCGCGGGCATGGATTTTATTCGTACTAATCCCGACTTCTGCGCCAAGACCATAACGATATCCGTCGCTAAATCGAGTGCTGCAATTTAAAAATACATCGGCGGAATCCACTAAATTCATAAATTTTTCCGCTGTTGATTTATTATTGGTAACAATACTATCGGTATGACCGGAACCATATCTGTTTATATGAGCAATAGCTTCATCAACGCTGTCTACAATGCCTATGGAAAGAATATAATCCAGGTATTCCGTCTTCCAGTCAGCTTCTGTGGCAGGGCTGCAATCAATTATGGTCTGTGTTCTTTTACAACCGCGGACTTCTACATCCCATTGTTTAAGAGACTTTATCAGTTTCGGGAGAAATTCGTTTGCGACGTCTTTGTGAACCAGCAGGGTTTCCATGGCGTTGCAAGCGGCTACATATTGACATTTTGAATCTACCGCAATTTTAACGGCAATTTCCAGGTCTGCCGCGCTGTCTACATATACGTGGCAAATTCCGGAAGAGTGCCCAAGAACGGGAATTGTTGTATTATTCATGATATATTTTACGAACCGGTTGCTGCCGCGGGGAATAATCAAGTCAATATAATTATCCAAATCCAATATTTCCGCAACGTCGGAGCGGGTCTCCAGCAGTCCAAGCCACCCTTTGGGCAGACCGGCCTGTTCACTGGATTCGCTAATGATCTGAGCAAGAACCCGGTTTGTCTCCAACGCTTCGCGGCCCCCTTTAAGCAGTACCGCATTACCACTTTTCAAACATAGTGTTGAAATCTGGACCAATGCATCGGGACGAGATTCGAAAATAACACCTATTACGCCGATCGGACAACTAACCTTATATAGCTCCAATCCACTGTCTAACTCCAAAGCATGCAATGTTTTACCCAAAGGATCGGGCAATTCAATCAGACTATCAATTCCATCACAAACGGTGCGGATCTTTAACCCATCAAATTTCAGACGTTTTAATAGGGGCTTACCAATATTTTGCTCTTTAGCTTTTTTAAGGTCTTTTTTATTTGCCGTAATAATTGCATTTTGATTGTCTATTAATGCCTCATTAATAGCCCGTAATGCTTTGTTTTTTACTTCGCCGGAGATGCCGGCTAGCTTTAACGACGCTTTACGTGCCAATACGGCAATGTCTCTAATACTCATATTCAAATATCCTCTGTTTTTAATGTAAATATTTACTCTCTACTGTCACTCTGAGTTCATCTTTGCCCGTTCGCAGGCGTATTGGCATCAGCTTAAATAATCTCAGCATTAACCCCGGCAGGGGTTTGC
>DPVY01000209.1 GCA_003527965.1 Fidelibacterota bacterium | reverse complement strand
AAATTAATCCGTGAATGGCATGGTTCCCATCGTGCTCATTAATGGGAAGTTGATATGATCGCCCTTTAAAGAAATATTTCCCGTCTTTAATTCTATTCGGAAAAGGCAACAGTTTAGAACTCTTGAAATTTTGATGTTCAACTATTTCCGAGGGCGTTTTATATCCGTCTAAAATTGAATAATTCTGACCCTCTTTATTTAATACAATCGCACATACATTCCCTCCGAATTCAGGAACAATCGCGATATATTCCCCGGTCTCGTTATTCTCAATAATTACTTTCGTAAAGTCGCCGAATGCCTCTTTTTTTATATTGAACATATCCCTTTTTCCGTACAAATATTCAAATTAATAGATAAACACATCATATTCCGGATTAGTAAAATAATTCCTTTTTATTACTCACTCATCACCTTATAGTGAATAGACGGCAATTCCCTCAATCTTTCAGCTGCCTGCTCCGCCGTAATATCGCGCTGTACCTCGGCAAGCATCTCATATCCCACGATGAATTTTTTTACCGTGCCTGAGCGTAGCAGCGGCGGATAAAAATGTGCATGCAATTGCCAGTAGGAATAATCTCCCATATCGGTAGGAGCACCATGCCACCCCATCGTATAAGGAAAGGAAACATTAAAAAGATTGTCATACTTTGTTAAAAGACTCTTTAATAACTCGGCAAGTCCTTCTCTTTCGACAATTGTTAAATCAGGCAAGCGCAAAACGTGTCGGCGGGGCAGCAAAAGCGTTTCAAAGGGCCAGACCGCCCAAAACGGAACAAGCGCCACCCAATGCTTATTCTCAACAACAATCCGCTCCTTTTGCTCCAATTCCTGCTGTAGATAATCGAGCAGCATTCTTGATCCGTTATCTTTAAAATATACCAGTTGCTGCCGGTCTTCCTTTAAGGGTTCGTTGGGAAGCACCGTGCCGGCCCAAATCTGTCCGTGTGGGTGCGGATTGGAACAACCCATTATTTCACCTTTGTTCTCAAAAATCTGCACCCAACGATACCGCTTGCCAAGTTCACTGATCTGCTCAGCCCAGACATTCACCACATCTTGTATTTCAGTAACAGACATTTTGGCTAATGTAAGATCGTGGCGCGGTGAGAAACATATAACCCGACAGGCACCCTGAAGGCTTTCACTTTTCATTAAGGGATTAACATCGTTAATCGCAGGCGGTGTATCCGGAAGAAGTGCCGCAAAATCATTGTCAAAAACGTAGGTTGAAGTATAATGCGGATTTATTTTTCCACCTGCCCGCTCATTCCCGGGGCAAAGATAACATCCGGGTTCATATGCCGGGCGGTTATCAGACGGTGAAGCCTCCTGCTTGCCCAACCACGGTCTTTTTGTCCGGTGTGGGGATACTAAGACCCATTCTCCCTTAAGGGGATTGTAACGTCTGTGCGGATGATCTGAAAAACTAAATTCCATTACTTCTTTTAAGCAAAAGCGAAATTTAAATTACCGAATTAGAATATCCGGCTGTTGATATATTTTACCATTGATCGTGATCGATATTGTTGGCCAATCTTCAGAGACAGTAATTACTTCTATTCCATTTCCGCTAGCAATAATTGTATCTTCTACTTTTGCACCTGTAATGGTTGGATTCCATGCAAAAGCCTGATTTTCTTGAATAGTTCCTTTAATACCGGGATAAATACAATATTCCCGATCATTATAACCGATTGCTCCACCCTGATGATGTTTCTGCCACTCGCCTTCAAAACCAACATCGGCATACCAGGCCTTACACTCATCAAAGATTTCAGCGAGTGGTTTCCCCGGAACAGTCTCCGCTTCAAAACGGGCATTGACTTCCGCAGTGGCTTTTATTTTCTTGGCAAGCTCTTCAGGAAGTGGTCCGAAATGCACGAAACGGGTAACTGCTATCGGCATACCCCATTTTTCAGCCACGACATTAACCATTGCATATTTCTTTAATATCGCTCCACCGGCAAGTGCATGGCGGTAATTGTAGATTCTTTCATCCGCTGCAATTAAAAGTACCGTTGGGAAAATTCCGCGGGAGCGTAATTCACTCGCAGTCATATATTCAATTTCAAATTCGCTCATTCCCGGTTTAATTTTACGACAAACTTCTGCAACGGCTTCAGCTGTTTCTTTACCCAACCACTTGTACCTTTTAATTTCCGTATCGGTTAAACTATAGCGTAACTTAGTGAGTTGATCCGATTTCAATACTGTTCCCGGATAGTCAATGTCGCTTCCGATTATTCCACCATTAGCCAATTCATTAATTATCCTTCCGCGCACATCTTTATTGGGATTGGATTCATACCAATTATACATTATCAATTCATATCCTAAATCCCCCAAAGATTCATCCATCAACCTGCCCGCTTCACTGCCGCTGCATATAACATATTTTTCACCATTTCTCATTATTAAAAGTGAAGCGGCTCCAATATCTTTGTTAAGGACGATCTGGTTATTTGTGAGACCGGCGGTCATCCAGTAAACATTTCGGACTTGAGTTAATAGAATTCCTTTTAATCCTTCTTCGTCTAAAAATTTATTCACCTGTTCCATTTTGATAGCGATTTCCGTATTAATTTCTTCTTTTGTTAACAGTTGCTGTAGGTTATTTGCCCATTGTGTTTTATTGCCACAACCTACAAAGAGTAACAAACTTGAAATTAAAACAAACAAAGGTCTTTTATAATTCCATTTCATTTTCCAACTCCCTTTAATTCGTTAATTAAGGTATATAAATCTTTTCACCAGAAAATAACATACAGCATTACAACAGCCACGATGACGGTCGCACCCAACCATTTCACGACTGGTGTAGATTGCATGTCGAAATCTTTCCGTTCGGGCATGGTGACCGGTCTATCCAGAGGTTTCACTAACGTAATAATCGCCATAACAATCACTATGATTATAAACGTAATCGCCATTCGGTTTAGGAAAGCAATTTGAACAATCTGGATATTTTCAAAAACGGGTAAGGTACCGCAAAAAACAAGCAAAATACCATAAATTATCGGATTGAGTACCAGGGCGCTTACCCCCGCGGCTTTGGGCGCCCGCTTAAATATCATGCCAAACGCAAACGCCGCTAAAATACCCGGTGAAATAAATCCTTGAAATTCCTGTAAATAGGTAAATATTCCTTTTAAGGCTGGATTTGCTAAAACCGGAGCAATTAAACATCCGATAATTAGAAATATAAAAGTTGAAACTCTTCCAGTATTAATAATATTCTTTTGGGAAATATCTTTTCCAATCATACGTTTATATATATCCATTGTGAAGATTGTTGAAGCAGAATTTAGCATTGAAGCCAGTGAGCTAATTACTGCGCCACCAATTGCGGCAAAGATAAATCCTCTGAGCCCAGCCGGAATAATATTTCTTATAATAAGTGGAAAAGCTGCATCTGTGCCGCCAGGACCGGTCATCTGTCCTTTAAATAATTGCCATGCCATAATACCGGGAAAAATGATTATGAACGGAGTTATAAGTTTTAGGAAGGCGGCAAAAATTACCCCCATCTGCCCTTCTTTGAGACTTTTGGCAGCCAAAGTTCTTTGTGTTATAAACTGATTAACACTCCAATAATAAAAATTTGGCAGCCAGAGTCCAAAAACCAGCGCTGTCCATGGTAATACGGGGTGATCAGCCGGAAGAATCATGTGAAGTTTATCCTGATTTACTTCGAAAAATGTCCCGACTCCGCCAACTTTACCAAAACCGATGATTAAAGTGACTATTCCACCGATTATTAAACTTGAACCAAAGAAAAGGTCTGCCCAGACAATGCTTTTTAGCCCACCCCAGATAGTATATATAGCGGCAATAATACCTACAAGCCAGACAGCTTTTGTTAAAGTTACTTCCATACCGAAAGGTTTTATGCCGGCAAAGAGAGTGGTAATTGTCAAACCACCTGTATATACAACAGATGCAATAAGTACAAAAACATAGATTAGGACAGTATAAAATGCCATTAAGTTTCTTGCTGTTGGTGAATATCGATATTCTAAAAATTCAGGAAATGTATATATTCCTGCTCTGAGAAAATGTGGTAAAAGAAAAATTGCTACAATAACCATCGTTATCGCCGCCATCCATTCATAAGAAGCAATCGCCAGTCCGGCAGAACCAGCGCCCTGCCCCGACATCCCTACGAACTGTTCTGTAGAAATATTAGCCGCGATCATGGATAGACCAATCAAGGGCCAGATTAATTGTCGACCTGCAAGAAAATAATCCTCCCCGGTTTTTTCTTTGCGGCTTTTATACATGCTGAAAGCCACGACAACTAGAAAGAACATCAAAAATATTAAACCATCATACCAACTAAATACTATTTGTTCCATCTTGTTACATACCCTTTTTATTTTTTAGCACTTCTTAATTCCTCAACCAAAAATCATTATCAAGTCGAATTTCGGACTATTAATTTGGTTTTCAACACCTCTTCTCTGGGCACAAAATCATCCCCGGAATTTATCTGCTCTATTAACAGCATCGCGGCTCTTTTACCCACTTCATAAGCGGGTTGATCTACTGTCGTCAGCGGAGGATCAACTAACGCCGAAATCGGATTGTTGGAAAATCCCACCAATGCTATGTCTTTTGGAATTCGCAGACCATGCTCTTTGATCTTCTCAAAGGCACCAATCGCAACCGGATCATTGACGGCAAATATTGCATCCGGCATTTGTTCTAACTGAAGCAGTTGCTGAAAACCCGATCGCCCGTCTTCTTCATTCATCCCACCGAAAACGACTAATTTTTCATCATAAAACATGTCGTTTTCCTTAAGGGCTGACTTATAGCCCTCGAGACGCTTCTTGCTGATTGAAATATATTTCGGACCAGCTAGATGAGCAATCCGCTGATAACCTTTTTTTATCAGATGTTCGGTGGCTGTATAGGCGCCGGCAAAATCGTCAACCATAACCTTACTTGCGTTTACATCTTCACACACCCTGTCGAAAAAAACAAAAGGCGTATTCTGACGCTCCAATAACCTGAAATGCTCACTGTCAGTGGTGTTTTGTGAAATCGAAATCAGCAATCCAGCCACGCGGTTAGACATCAACGCCCGCACATTGACTACTTCTCGTTCGTAGTTTTCATTGGATTGGGAGACGATAATCGCATAACCGGCTCGATAGGCAACATCTTCAATGCCGCTAATAGCTGCCGAGAAAAAATTATGCTTGATCTCAGGCACGATAACTCCGATAAGATTTGTTCTTCTTTTTTGAAGACTCTGAGCGACAGAGTCAGGATGATAATCAAGCTCTTTGGCTAAAGTATTAACGGCTTTTTTTGTTTCAGGACTAATATCGGGATGGTTATGTAGAGCTCTTGAGACAGTAGACGGAGAAATATTCAATTGCTTTGCAATATCTTTGATAGTTACCAGACCGGTTTTTTTCATATTCTCCTCATATTTTCAGCAATATTGATAATATTGCATTGCTCGCAAACGTTTGCAAATATAAAAACTTTTCCTTAATATTGTCAAGTAGAAAAAATAATTTTTTAGAATCAACCCGGATCACCCTACACTTCAATAGCTTTTACTGCTCACTGTTATCTCTCTTGCGGATATGTAAGTTCCACCATTTTTACCTACGGTATGGGATTCAGGAGATACTTTACTAAAAATTCTAACTTAAGTTTCGCAGTTCATACTCTTATTTTCGAAATTTATAATATATTAAAA
>DPVY01000347.1 GCA_003527965.1 Fidelibacterota bacterium | reverse complement strand
CTACCCCGACAAATTCGCCGAGGCTTTTTCCAATATCAATTTTTTTGCCTATTCTCAAAATCCGGCGCTGACCGTCAACAATGACTTTGACCTCTTCTGCTCCGCAGGGCTTGACCTCAACACCCAGCGCCGTCGGCATTTCCGACTGAAGAATCCGACCGACCAACTTATGATGAAACACGACATCGGCGTTAAAATACATAAAATCAGCGCCGCAAAAATAATCACGAGCCAGGTAAAGCGAATAAACCGTATTGGTAGTTGCATAATCAGGATTCTCAATGTAACTGAGAGCCACATTCTTATATTGATCACCGAATTTTTCCATGATCTGTTCTTTTAGATAACCGACCACAATCAGCGCTTCGGGTACGCCATAACAATTGATGGCATCCAGCTGATGCTCCATGATGGATTTTTCGCCGATGGGAAGCAAACTCTTATGCATATTATCGGTAAGAGGAGATAAACGACGCGCCGAACCGGCGGCAAGAATAACTGCTTTCATTAATTAACCTCTTTTAATCTTCATAATAATTTATCTATTGGTTTTTTAAAATAATATAATTGACAATTCCATCGCCGTTATGGCGGAGTGATATAAGTGATGAATACCGTTTAAATATAGAAAGACAATAGATTTTTTATCGGACATCATATAATCTAATGTTCATTTTACTGATTATAGTGAAATTGAATATCATAAAAATACTTATACAAACCATTTTTATCCAGCAATCCCTGATGGGTACCCGTTTCCACAATCCGACCTTTATCCAAAACTATAATTTTAGTGGCATTCCGGATAGTCGCTAACCGGTGAGCAATAACAAATACGGTCCGGTCTTTCATCAGGCGGTCGATTGCAGCCTGGACTTTCTTTTCCGATTCGGTATCCAAAGAGGAAGTCGCTTCATCAAAAATCAGGATGGGCGGATTTTTCAACAAGGCTCTGGCAATGGCGATACGTTGAGCCTGACCGCCGGATAACCGTGATCCTTTATCACCAATTATTGTTTCATATTTATCAGGAAATTCCCCGATAAATTCATCAGCGTTGGCGGCTTTGGCGGCAGCTTTCACAACCTCCGGGTCTGCATCTGTCATACCGTAGGCTATATTATTAAAAATCGTATCGTTAAATAAAATCGTCTCCTGAGTAACGATTCCCATTAGCGAACGAAGTGACGACAAAGTCAGATCACGAATATCAATATTGTCAACTAATATTCGTCCGGCAGTCACATCATAAAAACGCGGAAGCAGATCTACGAAAGTCGATTTCCCGGCCCCGGAGTGACCGACAATCGCAATAATATCGCCCTTATTAACCGTCAAATTAACATCGCTTAAAACATTCCCATTTGACTTATCATACCAAAAATCAACATGTTCATAGCGAATATCTTTTTTAAATCGGGTTATCGGAATGGCGTTCTCTTTCTCGGTAATGTCGGATTTTTCATCCAAAATGGAAAAAACACGGGAGGCTGAAGCCAAACCTTCCTGGATATCAACGTTAACCGTATTTAGTGTTTTTATCGGATTCAAAATAGCAAATAACAGGATAATAAAACGGATAAAATCTTCCGCTTCAATGCCCGTACCGGCCAGAACATGACTGCCGCCGATCCAGAGCAGGATGACGCCGATACCGACCCCGAAAGTTTCGTTGATTGGCGAAGATATCGCCCGCAGGCGCCGGCGCTTAAAAGTAAGATTAAAATAGCGTTGTGTCTCCCTGAAGAATTTCCGCTTCTCAAACTCCTCCATGGCAAAGGCTTTGACGACCCGGATACCGCCCACAGTTTCATTGAGAATCGCCGTAATTCCGGCGATTTTCTTGGACGTTCGAACTGATTTACGACGAATACTTTGACCAATCCTGGAAATAATAAACAGCGATACCGGTAAAATTATAAAGGACAATAAAGCCAGCTTCCAGGAAATGATAAACAGCAACGTTACGAATGTTAAAATATTTATCGGTTCGACAAGCAACTTATCAAAACTCACCGTAAAAGCCCGGCGCATAATCCCGACGTCATTCAGGACAATTGAAAGCAATTCGCCACCCTTTTTCCGGTGAAAATAGGATAACGACAGATTGTGAATATGGCTAAACAGCGCGTTGCGTAAATCGGCAATTAACTTTAATTGGACATAGCCTAAAGCGATATTTTTTATATAGAAGAAGATATTCTTGAGAAAAAAGGTCAGAAAAATCATGATACAGAGCGCCTTTAAAGATGCAAAGGGATCGTCATGAATCAGCAACTGATTTGTATAATTTTTTAATTTGTCGTTGAGGCTGAAATTTTCCTGTAAATCCGCCGGCGCTGCCTGCTTCTGAACGACCTCCTCATGTTCTTTTGGAAAAATCACATTCACAAAAGAGGCTGTCAACCAGACCGAGGCGCTGTTAAAGACCACAAATAACAGTGACGCCAGAACACCGCCCAACAAGACTTTCCAGTAGGGCTTAGCCCATTTCAACATACGCAGATACAGCTTCATCTTAAATACAATTCATCATTATTAAAACATTCCACTCAATCTATAAATTCGCAAAAACCATCTAAATTTAACATTATTCAACTTTAAATAAAGGAACTTCATCATTCGGTTAATAATAGTAGTTGGAAAGCGGTTGTGCGGCATCCAGCATCAAATTTTCGCCCAATTCAACTAATTCAACTAATTCAACTAATTCAACCAATTCAACCAATAAACAAATTCAAGCATTAAAATTAACTCATAATTAATCTCAGCAGATAAAACGTTGCCCGCCGAATTTTCCGCAGGTCACAGAGGACTCCGATTCATCGGAGAACTCCCGGTGGAGTATTCGGTGAGAGAGAAGCCCTATCTCCAGTGCCCGACTTTCTCAAAGAGACTCCTTTTCGGGTTTCTAATTAAAATTACATTTAAGGGCGTCCGGGAATACATTTTTTACGGGAAAGGTTGTAAGCACGGTCAAAATTCCATAATTTTATAAGGCAGATTTGAAGCCGATTTCCGGTTAAACAGCGAACAACCTATTAAAAAAGGGTCTTCCAGGTGCGCAAAGAGTCCAAATTTTTTAAATATCTGGCCAAACCTTTCTTGGATATTTTGGGGCGATCCGAACATATCTATATGGTCGTCATCGCTATTATTATCGGAGTTTTAGGCGGTTTCGGAGCAGTTGGATTTAGATATTTGATTCAGCTTTTTCAAAAAATATTCTGGCAGACAAATAGGTTTTCCCTTTTTGCGGTAAACAATACACCTCTGCTGTTACGGGTTGCTATTCCGGCTTTCGGAGGCTTATTATGCGGGCTGCTGGTATACTATTTTGCCAAAGAAGCCCGGGGCCATGGCGTACCCGAGGTCATGGAAGCCGTCGCGCTAAGATCCGGCGTTATCCGGCCGCGCGTAGTTGTTGTAAAAGCCCTGGCTTCGGCAATTTCCATCGCTTCCGGCGGATCTGTCGGAAGAGAAGGTCCCATCGTTCAGGTGGGTTCCGCGCTGGGTTCATCAATCGGGCAATTCTTTAAAGCTAATGCCCGGCAATTAAAAACCCTGGTTGGGTGCGGCGCTGCCGCTGGAATCGCGGCGACCTTCAACGCACCGATTGCCGGAGCACTGTTTGCCACAGAAATCATTCTGGGCGATTTTGGCGTCTCTCAATTCAGTCCGATTGTGATCTCATCGGTAGCGGCAACGGTTTTATCCCGTCATTTTATGGGCAATCTGCCGGCTTTCGAAATTCCAAAATATCAACTGGTAAGCGCTTACGAATTTATTCCCTATTTTATTCTGGGAATAAGCGCCGGACTAATCGGAGTGTTATATAATATTTGCATTCATAAATCCGATGACCTGTTTGAGAAAATTGCCCTGCCTGATCCAGTAAAAGCCATGCTGGGCGGTTCAATTATCGGTGTTATCGCTTTCGGTTTCCCGCAGGTTTACGGAGTCGGTTATGAAACCATTACCAATGTTCTGCGGGGAAACTCAGTTGCCCTTACATTGCTTGCACTGATATTTGTAAAAATTCTGG
>DPVY01000325.1:5986-18594 GCA_003527965.1 Fidelibacterota bacterium | reverse complement strand
AAAAAACCATTTTTTCGAGGAGGTCGTTGCTGCCGAGCCTGGTGTCGTCATCGAAAATCAACATATATTTGCCGGAAGCGACTGCCGCGCCGCAGTTGATTGCCCGGCCCTGCCGGGAATCGCCGATAATTAAAATTATCTCATAATTTCTGAAGGTTTGACGGTTAATCTGTTCAAGAAGAGCCGGGAGGTAGCCGCCCCGTGTGGCGTCAATTGTCGGGATGATGATACTGACAAGGGGCGAGTCAATATTTTCATTGCGATAGATCTCGATTTTTCCTTCGGAATTACCGTTGGGATATTTTACAAAGAGGCGTGGAATATTGCCGGTAGCTGTTTTATAGAGATTCATATTATTCCATCATTTTATTCATCCGGGGATAAATTCTTTCACCCTGCAATAATATATAGAGAAGAGTGTGAGCGTACAATAGTTATGGTGTAAATGTTATGTGAGACGAAAAAACGGCGTAAATTTTACCATCTGTTTTTGACTTTCTCGGCAAAACCCAAGAAATCTTTTACCAATATCTCTTTATTGTCATCTAAAATAACTCTGCCGGTAAATTTGCCAAAAACCTGATGTTGTTTGGATTGAAGTAAGAGCAGGTTTGTATTTGAATATCTGTCGATGATCGGGGCAAACTGCATTTCAAATCTTGAATCGTTACTTGTAAATTGCCAGGGTTTTAAATAATCATCTTTAGGGATATGAAATTTCACCCGGTCGATTTTATGTGCTTTACCGTTATAAAAGAGCATATTTTCAGTCGCTTTTGAAGTATCTCCAAAACCATAGCCAATGTTGAATCCGAATAAATTATTATCAATTTTACCGGACGCAGAGCCCCAATACCAGGTATTGGAATAGGTCCAGACTCCGCGTCCCCAGTCTAAAACTCCAAAGGAATTTTCCTTTTCAAATATAATCTCTTTATCGCCGTATTTTAATTTACCTTCGGCGGTCATGCAATTGATTTTTTGGTTATAGTAAAATGCCTGTTGATTTTTAGGAAATGGCGTAGCAATTACCATTGTTTCCAACATATCCGGTTGGTGCAGGACAATAGTTCCCGCTAATGGTTTTTTATCATAAAATTTGTGAAAAGAGACTTCAATAGTTCTGATTTCATTTTCTTTGATAAATTTTAATGAGATTTTATCATTTTCGAATATGGTGTTTCCAATTTCAGATGTCGTTGGCAGATTAAACGACCCCATGGGAAAAGGTGTGATAATAGAATTTGAAAATTCAGCGGGTGTTTCAAAATCGAACAGGGTTACGCCGACAAAGCCAAGATAACCGTTATCGGCTATGGTAAAAGCCGCGCCTGCTTTCTCAGAGAGAATGCAGTAGTAATCCCATTCTTTGATTTTATATTTGGGCGCTTTTATATCATTTCGATTATAGTCGAGAATCAGGCATTTTGCCCAACCGGGCTGAGAAAGAATGCCGTTTTTATCAAGTAATTTTGATTTTGCTTTTATTTCATTCTGCATTATAACTTTCTGTGTTGTGGTAATTAATGCGGTGGCTTTTCCATCAAACCATTATTCAATTACTCTGCCTCGGGACGCGGCCTTTTCATATTCTCTTTGGAGAGTTTCGATGAGTTCTTTAACCGAAATGATTTTATCAATTCTATAAGCATTAGCGCCCGCAAAAGCAAACCCGTCGTTGAGTTTTCCCTCTTTGGCATTGGTTAAGGCATACGCAATGCAGTAAGGCACTTTTCGAAAATTGCAGGGTTTCAGGCATTTCCAGGGGCATTTAAAGGGTTTTTTTATACCCGCTGATACATCATCAAGAAATTGATTTCTAACGGCTCTCCCGGGCAGCCCGACAGGGCTATCGATTATAATGATATCCTCTTTTTTCGATTGGATATAAACCTCTTTAAATTTTATTGAGGCGTCGCATTCATGAGTAGCCACAAATCTCGTCGCCATCTGCACACCCTGAGCCCCCATTTGCATAAGTTTAAAAATATCTTCGCCGGTAAATATTCCCCCGGCGGCAATAACCGGAATACTTTTACTAAATTGCTGCTCATAACTCTTGATTGCGGAAATTAGCGGAGGAAGAATCTTTTCCAGTGAAAAGGCGGGATCGTCTATCTGCTCTCTTTTAAAACCGAGATGACCGCCGGCTAATGGTCCCTCGACAACCACGGCATCGGGTACATGATTGTAGTTTTTTGCCCAGTGGTTGAATATAATTTTGGCAGCCCTTGCCGATGAAACTATGGGAACAAATTTTGTTGCTGTTTCCCGCAATCTTTCCAGGGGTATGATTTGGGTGATTTTGAGCAGCAGTCCGGCGCCGACTAAAACCAGATCCACCCCTTCTTCTACTGCCGCCGATACAAGTTCAGCATAATCAGAGAGCGCCAGCATAATGTTTACACCAATAATTCCATCAGTCGCCGCTTTGGCTTTTCTTATCTCTTTCCGGAAGGCTCTTAGATTGGCTGCTCTGTAATTTGTGCTAAAATCCGGTTCAAACATGCCAATCCCGGCGGCGCCGATAACCCCGATCCCGCCGTTATTCGCTACGGCGGAAGCCAGCCCGGACAAAGAAATACCAACGCTCATTCCGCCCTGAATAATCGGAGTCTTTGCCTCAAGGTGTCCGATCTTTAACTTTGGCATTTTCGTATTCATAAGAGATTATCTCCTATAAACTATACTATATCGCTACTAAAATTAATATACTGTTTGTGACCGAATAATGTCAAATGTTACCCTGTTGAGTCGGTATATTAATCATGCAGTACGAAGACACACCTGTTGGACTGTTGTTTCGCCAATCTACTTTGAGAAATTAAAAATTGTTGGTTTTGTTAATTCGAGGTAATCTTTTACCGACATGATTATCGAATCGGTATGAGTTCCGGCGTTAAAGGCTATTTTTTCGTTTTTTACAATAGAATTATCAACAAACAGTTCCAAATCGAAGAGCGGCTGTCCGAAGGGTGGAATGGAACCCGGCTCCAGACCGGTTAGTTCCAGAAGTTCGTCCCTGTTGGCAAAGCGGAGTCTTTTTATATTGAAGCGTTTCTTAATTGCGGCGGAATCCAATTTTTTTGCGGCGCTGAGGACAAAAATCTTAAACGAATCCTCGATTTTTAAAACCAGCGCTTTACCGCCTATCGAAAGATCCTCTCCACGCGCTCGCGCCGACTCCTCCGAAGTCTTTGCTGGTTCGTGATGCACTTCTCTGAAATTAATTGAGTTGGCTTTTAGCCGGTCTTTGATATTATTGAGAATCATAATGGATGATTTTTATAGAGAACATATTTTCGGTGTTTGATTTCCTGACTCACTTCGAGCTAGTGTTTTGAGATACCTTAGATTTATTTGTACCATGTTCTTTTATCCGTTACTTTTTTCCCTGTCAAAAAAAGTAATTAAAAAAAGACACCGACTGAAAAAATCTCCTTGAAATCCCTCCCTTACGCGGATGAAATTTTAGGCGCTTCAGTCTTTCTCAATTCGTTGATCCCATGAAATATACAATGATTCCCTTCCTGGATTAATGAAGGTTATCCGCTTGCGCTGAAAATTCCATTCAACCGTTCCACTGCGGGATTTCTTTATCCGGAGATTTTTTAAGGTCGGATATATTTGCCATCTTTTCCTATACGCTTATTTTGGATTTATGCCGCTTCCAACTACTATCAGACATTATTTTTGAAAATCGCTATAAATGGCTTTTGAATTCTTATAATTAAAGAAATATCTAATCCCAACGCCGCCGTTTAAGTCAATTTCTGTGCCGGGTACCAAATTGAGCACCGGAACGATTTCAAAAAAAACATCCAAAGGCGCATTTGCAAAGATATAATTTAGCCCAACAGGGATCCGAATCCCGACTGTACTTTCACCCCCTAATTTGAGTTTTCCACCGATGCCATAATAAAATGGAAGTTGCCCGCTTTCTACTTTAAACAGATTAAAATTATAGAAAAGGTAATCCCCATGCAGATACAGTTTGCTCTCTTTGCCAAATGACCATGCCACTGCGGCATCAAACGCCGTGCGGTTTTCTGTCCAGAACTTACCACTTAATCCCGTGGGATCACCGGCAATGATTCCTAATCCAAAATTTTTCTCCTGCGCTACAGCTGCGCTATAAAGTAAGACTGCTGTTAATAGAAAGGACCCAATTGATCTGAACATTTTAATACTCCCTTTTTAGAATAATGGTTTTAAACGTTAGGCGGGCTACAAAACCCGAAAAATCTACTAAACCGGCTATTTTTTAGGCATTGCTGGGTAGCGTGCATTTTATCAGTTTATCAAATAATATTGTCTTTGAGATGTACTTATCAGCATCCCATTTTTGGTCTTGCTCTATTTTTATCAGTCCGAAATAACCTAAAAATCTGTCAAAAGTTCTCAATGAATAGCATCTTGAAGCATAACTTTCAACAGTTCCAAATCTCGGAATCAATGAGTTATTTATCAATTTGGGATAGGCTTTGAAATATTTGTCGGCGTAAAATGTATCAAGTCGTTTATCTTTTCCGTATTTGCTCAATAAAATCAGAGAAAATCCATATCCCAATTGTCCGATATTGTTTTCGCCAAATCCATCAAAATAGGCCCAGTTAAATTTTGTCCCAAAAGTTACAAAAATCGAACGCAATAATTTATCATTGTCTGATATTATTTTCTCTCCCTTCCTGGTGAGGCTCAATTTATTGTTTCTTTTTTTAGTAATTCCGGTAAGTTCAAGCAAAATCCTTGTCAATCTTATTGTTATTGTATCAGTTTCCTTATAGATCTTTGATCTCCCTGATTCAATGTGTTCATCTTTTAAAACCCCCTGACTATAAATCTCGGATACAATCTTTGTTGGTAAAAATCCTCTGTTAGTAAGTCTTAACTCACCTTGCTTATTTATCAAGTCAGCCATAAACCTGATTTGATTCAATATCGGAATCGCTTTGTAATCTGAATCGGTTGATTTTGCCAGTTGAATCGGGCTTCTTTCACCAAATGTGTCATATAGGATGAATTGCATCTCATCCGGGGAATAGCCTTCGAAATCAGATAGTCCTCGATTATTCTGATCATTCATTATTTTGTAAATGTGTTGTTGTAATCCTTCTATCATATTGCTGAGTGGCTGTTTGTTGTCGGCTTCTCTCTCTCTTGGTTTTCGGGCGTTTTTATATTCTATTCAGGTATAGTCGTAAACCCAATATCTCTGCCTTCAGCGCGTTTTTGCCTTACTATTTTTTGATACTTTTCGGGAATTGAATTCAACGGCACAATATACCCATCAACTATTACCATATTGTTAAACGGATTATTCTCTGCCATGTATTGAGTTGAAAATTCAGGGTTAAAGTGCCACATCTTAAACAGGTCTTTGATTTGACTTGCTTTATTTGATACGGTTGAGTTTTTTGTTCCAAAGTATTCGCTAATCTGTTCAGCCGACATATAGGGCTCAAATGATTTGTCAAACAGGAAATTAATGGAACCAATGGCATAAACCACTGCCGCCGCCCAAATTTCAATCTTTCCCCTTTGAAAGGGAACATCTCGTTTTCTGCCAAGTTTTTTTATTAACTTTTCGCATAACCGACAATATTCATCATCCAGTTTTTCAGCGCAAAAGGTCCCGGTTATTTCTAATAATTTCTTTTCACGATTTTTGATTTCTTCTTTATTCATAGCTCTTCTTCCCGGCTGGTATTTTCTTTATTCCAATGATATTTTTCAAGATTTTATTTGGCGTTTTTTTAAATTCTGCTTTTGAGGGCGGACATTATTTTTTCATGAATATCAAGGTCGCTCTCACTATAAAGCACAAACCGAATCCTTTTGACATATCGTAGCTTCGGCACAATTCCTATAATGGTTCTGAATGCCACCTCTGCCGCTTCTTCAACGGGGTAACCAAATGCGCCCGTGGAAATGGCGGGAAAGGCAATTGAATCTATCTTGTACTGTTCAGCAAGTTTTAGTGTATTACGATAGCAATTTGCCAAAAGCGTATCTTCCGGCTTATCCACGCCGAAAACAGGACCCAGGCAGTGGATGACAAAACGATTGGGAAGCCGGTGCCCACCGGTAATAACCGCTTCGCCCGGCTTAATGGGCGCTAAAGGATGGCATTCTTCTTCAAGCCCCGGACCGGCAGCGCTGTGAATTGCACCCGCCACGCCTCCACCCATTCTAAGCTGAGCATTTGCCGCATTTACAATAGCAGTAATGTCCGGCTGTGAAACTATATCTCCTTTGATGCACTCAATTGTGATACCTGATATTGTTTTTTCCATGATTGATATATCCTTCTCTTTATTGTATTTTATTAAACACCCACAAAAAAATAAATTTAAAAAAATTTAGACTTTGATGGAATCGTAAAAAGTAGTCACAAAGGCACCAAGTATGTCCTGAGCGAAGTTGAAGGGACACTAAGAAATTGTCAAAAAACAATCCCGATGAATCGGGATGAGTAATCGTCCTAACTTAATCCCGACTGGTCGGGAAGAGGACTTTTTACGAAATCATCAAATTTGATAATGTCATTTTTTGTGAGAGTATAAATATCCTGATCGTAGAAGTAGTCGAGAAAAATCCGAAAACAGTGCAGATAAACGTCAGCCGTTCGTTGGCTGTAGCGTCTGACTTTGAGCATTTCGTCATATTGCTGCATAAACTTATTTATTGCGGAAGTAAAATTACACCTGAGTTTTAGAGTTGTCAATGGTTTTATTTCCGTTCAGAATATCCGCAATCTTGCGGCTGGCGGCGCCGTCACCGAAAATCCGGTCGGAACTGCTTTGGAACGAACCGAGGCTTTCGAGTGTCGCCTGGATTTTTTTGAAATCATTGCCGATCAGATGCGCCCAGCCGTGTTCCACGAGTTCCACCCATTCGGTCTCACCGCGCAATACGATACAGGGCACACCGGCAAAGTAGGCTTCTTTCTGCACGCCGCCGGAATCGGTGATGATCACCCGGGCATGTTTTTCCAGCACAATCATCTCTTGATATGAAACGGGTTCGACCAGTTTCAGGTTATTGGAGTTGACCGTCATATTGAACTTTCGCATTAAGTTACGTGTACGTGGATGAATAGGGAATAAGATAAGTTCGTTTAAGTTCTCTAAAGCGCTGATAAGCTCTTTTAAGATGGCGGGATCGTCGGTATTTTGCGGACGATGGATGGTTGCCAGAATAAACTCTTTGGAACGCAGTTGAAATTTATTGAGAACTGCGTCTGCTTCGATCCGATTGAGATTAAACAGGAATGAATCGTACATGACGTCGCCAACATTATAAATGCCTTCCGTATGACCTTCTTTAACTAAATTATTAACTGCGGTTTGCGTGGGGACAAACAGGTATTTCGACAATTTATCCGCGACAATCCGGTTGATCTCTTCGGGCATTTTTCTATTGAAGCTCCTAAGTCCGGCTTCCACATGAGCCACGGGAATATGCAGCTTCGCAGCGGCTAAAGCGCCGGCGAGCGTGGAGTTTGTATCACCGTAAATGAGCGCGAGGTCGGGTTCGACATCAAGTAGAACCTTTTCGATTTTGATCAGCATTTTGCCGGTCTGATATCCGTGATTTCCGGAGCCAATCTCAAGATTGTAATCGGGTTCCGGAATGCTTAATTCCTCGAAAAAGGTTTGCGACATGTTTTTATCGTAATGCTGACCGGTATGGATCAGGATTTCGGTAAAATACTTGCGGATTTCGCGCGAAACCGGTGCGCATTTGATAAACTGCGGACGGGCGCCGACGATAGTTGCGATTTTAGGCATTAGACGGACTCCATTTGAACGGATAATTTGTCATATATTTTATCAACGATTATTCAGCTAAGTTGAGAGAAATTAAGAAGACCGGTAAGAAATACAAGGATAAGGGAATTTATCACATCGATTTGTTTATTTCGCCCCACCGAAATAGAATTAGCAAAGTCCAAATCTGGTACTGGAAAATTGTTTTACTTTTTTATCTCTGATATAAAATATCTTATTTTCCCGGATTGGTCTTTTGGTATTTTTTTAACCTCTGAGTATTTGAGATTGATAGAATTATCTTTGACAACATCAAGGAACAACTTTTTAAAAAGAGAGAGTGAATTTCCAGTAAAACCAAGCCCTTTAATGTATTTAATCTCGAAATTTGATTCAGATTTTTGTATTATTTGAAATTGTTTGAATGGCTGTTGTTTTTTATCTAATAACGCAAGATTAAGGTAATCAAAAATTTCACTTGAAAAAGTCTCACCGTTTTTTAAATAAACAACTTCTGTTGATTTGCCGGTATGCAGCTCCATCAACGGGAGGGTTCGTCCACAGGCACAGACCTTATCAACTGCTTCTCCCAAATCACCAATTCTATAACGAATAAAAGGCATATAAAAATTTGTAAGTGAAGTTGCTACTATTTCTTTTGGACCACCGTCAATTGAGACAAACTCAACATAAACATTTTCGGCTGAAATGTGCCAACTACCGTGTGGACATTCATAGGCAAAGCCGCCAACTTCAGAACAGCCGTATTCATTAGAGACTGGTGAGTTAAAGGTTTTTTCAACAATTTTTCGCTGGTACGGGAATAGTGTTTCGGCAGTTACAAATATTGCTCTTAAATTTGAAAGTAGTTGGGATGTGTACTTTTCTTTAATATATGTAGATAGTTGATAAATACTTGATGAATATCCATAAATATATGATGGATTGAATCGCAAAATTTGCTTTGAATATCGTTCCAGGTTTTCTTCTGAAAATTCAAAGGCTGATATAAGTAAGGTATTTCTTATGCGAGCTTTTATTAGATCCCGGAAACGATTAATAGCTGAGTAAAGCGGTCTTCCCCAAATTGCGACTTCAGGATCTCCAATTTGAACTCCATACCAGCTTCTTGCACGCCAGCGACTCGCCCAATCCCAACTGCTATATTCCGGGGTACAGTAAAATTTTAACGGTATACCTGTAGAGCCACTTGTTTTACCGGGATAGATATTTCCACGATATTTTGTGTCAACTAATTCGGAATAGTGTTCAACAATTGCTTCTTTTGTTAGAAGCGGAATCTTGGAGAAATCCTCAGGTGATTGTATGTCATTTGGGTGAATGCCGCTTTTGTTAAAAAGGTTTCGGTAATAGGGAATATTTAAATAGGCATGATCTAATAGGCTTTTGAGTTTTTTCCATTGAATTTCGCAAAGCTCGTCGCGTGAGTAGGATTGACTTGCTTCTAAAGATGATAAATATTTTCTTACACTTTCACCCTTAACAAACTCCGTTACAGGGAAATAAATATTCCGCACAAATTTATTGTAGATCATCGAATTTTTCTTAAAACCTTTTCAATATTTTGTGATGTTTTTTCCCATGTAAAATGTTTTAAAACTATATCTCTACCGCGTTTTCCCATCTCTTCACGATTCTGGGAATTCTCTAATAAATTTAAAAGAGTCTTCGAAAATAATTCTGAATTTTTAACGTCCAATACAGCACCACAGTTATACTTTTTTAGTATCTCATAAACGCCATACACCGGGCTTGCAACCACAGGTTTACTGCAGCCAAGATAATCAAAAAGTTTCATCGGAGAAAGACCAACACACTTTAGTTTTTCCACATCCCAGGGAGCAACACAGATGTCAAAAGAGTTAATATAAACCGGAGCTTTGTCAAAGGGAATTGCACCCGGAAATTGGAATGAATTGGAGATATGGAGAGATTTAGTTAAATCTATCCATTCTTCTCTTTGAGCGCCGTCGCCGGCAATTACAAATTTTGTTTTCGGTTTTTCTTGCAATACCAATTTAGCTGCTTTGATTAAATATTGAACACCATGATAACTGTAGCAACTGCCAATAAAACCAACAATCTGGATATCTTCAGGAAGACCGGTTATTTTTCTGGCATACTTTTGCGGAATGGGTTTGAATTTCTCCGGATTTGTTCCATTTGATATCGGAAAAATATTTGAAGATTTTATAGGATAATGCTTCAAAACCAATTTTTTTAGCCCTTCACTTACCGGAATTAGCCGTGTTGCCTGAACATAATTAATTCTCTGAATAAAGCGAATATAAAATAGTTTCCATTTCGAATAACCGGTCTGACGTAATTCCGAAAGCACCCAGCCGTTAATTTCGATTATTAATGGAATGGAAAATAACTTTGATATAATTAAGGGAATTAGAGAACTTGTTTCACGGAAATAGATATAATCGGGCCGATTTCTGAAGACATTTTTCAATAAAATGAAAAAGGAGAGAATATCAAAGCTGATCCAATTAAGTAGAGGGAGGTTTATTATAGGAATCAGATGAATATCGACTTTTGCGTCAAATTCGGGACTTGTTATTTTTGGATTAAAGAAATGAACCTCATGCCCGAATTTTACCATCCATGAAACCGTTTCACGAATGTGGTTGTTAATGTTTCCGAGTTTGCTGAAGCCCTCGTAACAGAAGTAAAAGATTTTACATTTTTTATTCATTACTTTTGTCATTCAAGAAATTGTTTTAATTCGTATGTATCATGTCTTGAAAATAGATAGTTTTTATATTTGTAAGTTGGGTCGCCAATTATTTCTTTCATTGGTGTCAAATCGTCTTTAATCCAATAAAAATTATAATTATAATTTTTTAAGATTGATTCAATTTTCTTTTCATTTCGATTTGCTAATATTTCACAAATTATATTTGGACTGGAATTTTCCAGAATTCTTGTCATTCCATTAAGAACTTTATGTTCGGTTGCTTCTGTATCGATTTTTATTAAATCGATGTTTTCATTTATTTTATCTTTGAAAATATTATCTATCGTAATAGTTTTGCATGTAATTTTATCAACATTATCTCGAAAACCTTCTAATAAGGAAGCAGAAGTTGGAAAATCAACTTTCGGTATATATAATATTTTGTCCTCGGTCTTGTCTGAAACGGCTGCTTGAAATGCTGTAATGTTTTTAAGGTTATTAATACTAAAATTTTTTATTAGTTGATCATAGATTCGTGGAACCGGTTCAAATGCAAATATTTTTGCATCAGGTTTGTATTTTGCAGCAAGTAGTGAATAATACCCGTTATTTGCTCCAATATCTAATATTATTTTAGATTTTTTTACTAATTTTAAAAATAGGTTTGTTGTATTGCTTTCAAAACTGCTATAACCTTTCCAAAACAAATCATTTGCAATACAATCTTTACCGTTAGATTCCAGTTTTATTGAGAAATTATAACCTGGAATTTTGATATTAAATATTCCGTAAGCAGGCAAATAGTTTGCTTTTTTCAGAGGGAATATTTTCCACTTTACTAATATTCGTATGATTTTTAAAATGAATCTGGATGTTTTGTTATTAGTCTCAAGTTTAGTAATAATTGAATTAAATATTTTTTTCATTGTTAATAACTTTCTTGATGAGTTCAAAGTATTTAATTGAATTTTTATTCCAATTAAAATTATTTACAGATTCCGAAATTTCGGTTCTATCCCAAGTATTGGAAAGCACCTTTTTAAGTGCAGATGCAAGTTGGATTGAATTTTTAGGCTCTACTAAAATACCATTGGATTTATTTATTATATCAGAATTGTTACTAATATCCGTTGCTACTACAGGAGTACCGCACGCCAGAGCTTCCAAAATAACATTAGGTATTCCTTCCCGTAAACTCGGCAGACAAAGTACATCGGCAGCATTGTACCAATAGACGAGTTCTGAATGGTTAACGCTTCCAACAAAGTCAGCGACTTCGGATAAATTCTTTTCTTTTATTATTTGAATGAAATTTTCTTTTTCTTCTCCTGAACCAATTAGATATAATTTAAAGTTTATGTTTTTGTCAAAATTTGTCAGAGCCTCTATAAGATAATCTATTCCTTTTGTTTTAATTAAATGGCCTATGAATAATATTATTTTTGTATTCGGGAGTTGAAGTGCTTTTCTTGATGTTTCCTTATCAAGAATCCTGAAAATGGGGTTAATACCATTTTTTATAACATGTATTTTATTTTCATTGATTCCTTTCCGGATAATCCGCTTTTTTAAGTCTTCAGACACCGTTACTATTTTTGTGCAATTTCGATAGGTCCACAGCGCTATTTTTCCTAAAACAAATGTTTTTAAATATCTGGTAACATCGGAACCTCTGAGTCCGACAATCGAAGGTTTATTATAATATTTTGCTATTTTTGTTGCAACATATCCGCCGGGACACCCCATTTGTCCGATTATTACATCATAATCTGCTATTTTAATATTTTTTTCTTTCTTTATTTTTCTGAGGAATTGAATGTTGCGTATCCATATTCTGTCAATGGGAAAATATTTAATTGAGCGTTGAATCCATCGGAATGGCAGTGGATCTTTTGAAAAAGCGTTGCAAAAACCTTCCAATGTTTCTTCTGTAACCGGATTGCTTTTATCTTCCCAGACAGCCTGGTAAACCGTCATATCAATCTTTTGAGCTATGTGATATGCCCACTGGAAAATAAAAATCCCATGGTTTGGATTTTGATGAGTGGGAAAAAGATCGGTAAATAATAATATTTTCATTGTATCTTTTTTTGGGCTAATTCTAAATAAATATTCTCAATTTTTTTAGTAAA
>DPVY01000325.1:0-5612 GCA_003527965.1 Fidelibacterota bacterium | reverse complement strand
AATATTTCTTGTGATCACGAATTAAGGATGATATTGCATTTGCGAGATATTTCGCCGCAGGTATTTCCTGATTGCTTTCCAACTTCAACTGCTTTTCTAATGGAAATGGCACTAATCCGGTCTTGTTATTCCGGATTATTTCCGGGATACAACCAATATTTAGACCAACGACAGGAATTCCCCAGGCTAAAGCTTCTACCATCGCCATTCCAAATCCTTCGGTGTGTTTTGAGGTAATAACAAAATAGTCAAGTATCGGATAAATTTTATCCATGTTTTTCTGAAACGGGATAATTGTAACGAAATCTGACAAATCATATTTTTCAATTAATTTTTCTTGAATTCTTTTGTCATCTCCGGAACCCATTACCAAAGCATAGATGCTCTGTCCGTTTTTTAATAATGTACGGACAACTGAGTAAAAAATATCAAATCCTTTACATAAATCATATCTATTGGTATTTCCAATAATAAATCTATCTGACGGGATATTAAACCGGTTTTTCAATATATTCTTATCGATATTGTTGACATCCGGGATATTTATCGGATTATAAACAAGGGCGATTTTATTCCGGCTGGCGAATTCATACTTAGTTATATAGTCGGATACAGAATCAGATATTGAACAAATTTTAGATACGAGTAATTTGTTTAAAACAATTCGTTGAATTTTAAAAACCAGTCCTGTTTTTTGTCTGATATTGTGTTTGGTGTAGATGCATTTTTTTACACCAGCCAGTTTTGAAAACAGAGTGCCGTAAAATTCCAACAACCCATAGTGATAGTGCGAAATATCTATTCTGTGTTTTTTTATTATCTGTCTGAATTGTCGAAAGGTTTCAATATCACGCCATGATTTGAGGTTAAGGGAATATACTGGAATTTTTAATTCAACAAAGTCCTGATAGAAAAAATCTTTTTTTGCATCTGAGAACATTGTAACAACAACAGGATTAAATTGTTTTCTGTTTATATGCTTTAATAAGAGATATAGTGATTTTTCAGCGCCGCCGACGTTCAAACCGCCGATAATATGTAATACGTTTATTTTTTTCATTTATTCAGAATATTTTTTATTTCCGAAAAAGGTGTATCCTTGCTAATTACTTTATCGATAAACATCAGATGCCACAGCTCAAACCAGAAAAGTGACCAGAGCCTGTGTTTGTGGTTTATTATATCCAGTTTATGTTCATTCCACATCTGTTGAATAAAATTGACATTGAAATACCCACGCTCTTGAGACCACTTATTAAATAGTACTTTTTCAAAAGTATCTGCGATATCCTTTTTAATCCACCGGTCAACCGGAACCCCAAAGCCTTGCTTTTCTCTGTATAACAGTTTTTTAGGGAGATATTTCTCCCCTATTTTTTTTAATAGATATTTCGTTTTTCTCTTATTGAATTTGATCAGGGGCGGGATTGTTGCCGAATAATCAAGCAATTCCGTATCTAAAAATGGAGATCGGGCTTCCACCGAATTTGCCATTGTAGCCCGGTCAACTTTTACGAGATAATCATACATTAGTCTTGTTCTGCCGTCGACAAATAAAACCTGGTCAATGGGATTCAGGTTTTTGACTTTTTTGAAATTTTCAATAAAAGGATGAAGCGGATTATGATTTTTTAATTGTTGTAAAATATGTGGACTCCAAATTTGTGATCTGTATTTATGAAAACCCATGGTATTGTAAAAACTTTTATTGGGGAATCCTTCTAAATAGTTAATATAGTACAACATTTTGCCGGAAAGAGAGGATGATTCCGGATTTACATTAAAGTGTTCCAGGATATTTTTACTTGCCGGGTGCAGAAATTTGGGCAACCATTTGGAGAATATTTCTGCATTCAGGGCGCTGATAGTACGTCCATAGCCCCCAAAGGCTTCATCTCCGCCATCCCCGGTGAGCATAACCGTAATGTGATCTTTTGCCGCTTTTGATACATAATAGGTTGGAAGTGCAGAAGAATCAGCAAAAGGCTCTCCGTAAAACCAGATTAGGTCAATTAGATATTTCGAGACGTCATAATCGAGAATAATTTCAGTATGATCCGTTGAATAGAATTTGGCAACTTCTCTGGCATATATAATATCATCTCTGGGATAATCTTTAAACCCGATTGTAAAGGTTTTTATTTTCTCCGAGGAGTTTTGACTTAAAATTGCGGTTATAATACTTGAATCAACGCCCCCACTGAGCATGACGCCAATGGGAACGTCACTGATAGTCCTCTTCAAGATTGCATCAATAATATATTTTTCAGATGTTTGTAATATCTCTTCTTCCGAAGAATCTGTTTTTTGAGAATAATCCCATTCCCAGTAAGTATGGACCACCTGAGAGTCCATTGTAAATACGGTATATGTTCCCGGGTAGATCTTTTTTATGCCTTTATAAATTGAATGCTGCTCGGGAACCGCGATATGATGCAGATAGCAATCCAGAGCATTTATATCGATTTCTAAATTCCGGGGGAAAGTATAATAAATTGATTTAATATCAGAAGCGAAATAGACAATATTTGAATCAACAGCATAAAACAGAGGTTTTTTCCCTACCCGGTCTCTGGCTAAAATTAACTGTTCTTTTTGAGAATCATAAATTGCAATGGCAAACATCCCTAAAATTTTCTTAAAAACATTTAATCCCCACTGTTCATATCCGTGGATAATAACCTCGGTGTCTGTTTTGGATTTAAATTGATGTCCGCAGCGGATAAGTTCTTCCCTCAGGATGTTGAAATTATAAATCTCTCCGTTATAGACAATCCAGATACTCCCGGTTTCATTTGACATCGGCTGATCACCTCTTTCGGAGAGGTCGATTATTTTTAAACGTCGATGTCCCAATGCGATATTCGGCAAAATCCGGTAGCCGGCGGTGTCCGGCCCTCTTTCAACCATGTAATCGCGCATCCTGATGATTTTCTCAGGACTTATTTCAAGTTTTCCTTTATGAAAAATTCCGCAGATACCGCACATGATTAATAGTTACTCTTTCTGTAAAATAATTGTATAACCGGATTTTTCCAGTTTTCGGAATCCAAGAAAATAAGTAATTCTTTTGATAAAATAATAAATTTGGGTGACAGCATCAGAATGTTTATTGAAATAATTGTTTTCTATTGGTACTTCAAAATAGCGATAAACTATTTGGACAATCCGGTACTTATTTGAAATTGGTTTTCTGCTAGGTGTATCGGAATTGGTCGTTAAGTATCTTATTATTACAGTAGGATTATAAGGTCTGACATGTGACAAATCGTCGTAAAATCCTCGCCAGTAGGTAGGTGTACTAATAATTAACAAACCGTTATTTTTTAGACATCGATTAATTTCTTTTAGTAAATTATATAATTCATTTGGGTAGAGGTGTTCGATAACGTGACTACAATGAATCATATCAAAATATTTTTCTTTGAAAGGTAAATCAGGTAAAATGCTATGGCAATAATTTTTATAAGTAGCTTTATATTTATTCACGGTTTCTGGATTCCCATCAACCATGAATATGTCATTTCTTTCAAGTGCTTTTGCAAAATCTCCATTTCCGGCTCCGATATCTAATATTACACTTTCCTTATTTAAGTATCTATTTGCGAGAAGAAAAAATGGTTTCCTCTTCTGAGTAATAAAAGTCCTATTAAAAATTTTCTTCATGGATATATCCTATTTATCACTTATTCTCTAAAATATTCTTGTATATTCTGACTAAAGTTGAAATATAAATATTCCAGGTATATTTGTTTAAAAAATCTTGTTTGGCATTAAGGCCAATTTCTTTTACCTTTTCATAATTAATTATTGCGCTTTCCATTAGATTTGCATAATCCTTTGGTGAATAGGATTGTGAAAAAAGACCATTAATACCATGCTGAATTATGTCATTCATATTAGGAGTTGAAATAATTGGTTTACCAATTGCCATGTATTCGAAAATTTTAGTTGTATTCCCTGTATAATTTAAAATTTCCGGAAAGTAAACTAAACATATATCCGACATTAATATATAATTGGAGATTTCATTGTGGGGGATTGCAGAAATTATAATAATATTATTCTCTAAGTTGTACTTTGATATATAAGTTTTGATTTCATTAATTGCATCACCATTTCCAATCATTATTAGTTTTATATTCGGGATTTTTTTTAGTACAATCCTGAATGCCTTAACTATATTAATCACTTCATACCACTTATAAAGGCTTCCTGTATAAATGAACACCTTATAGCCCCAAGTATTAAAACGTGATTTAATGTCATTTGCTCGGCTTATATCGGCGTTAGTTTTTTCGTTGGCGCCGTTGGGGATCACGTAGTATTTTGGTATTTTCCACCCCCGGTTTGTATAGACAAAATCTACAATTTTTTTGCTTACCAATATTAACGCACTTTGGCTCTTTAAAAGTACTTTTTGATGTTGAATTAATATCCATTTTCTAATTCCATCTACAGGATTTCCCTGTATCTTTTTTTCTTCAATTCCGGGACCTACCATCTGTACAACCAGCGGAATTCCTAAGAGTTTTGAAGAAATTATTCCTCCCCATGAAAGTCCGGTATATCTTTCATGGATTATGTCAATCTTAGTGTTGCGATTTAGTAGAAAGATTTTCCAAAAAACTCGGATACTATCTAAAAAACCTGTATAAGATATTATTTTATGTAAAAAGAGACGTATGTATTTATGTTTAATAACATAATGCTCAAATTCACTGTAATCGTTAAGTATATCTGTTTTCTGTACAGCGAGTAAAGTGACCTTGTGTCCAGCATTTGTCAGACCCCTCAAAATAGCCTGCACATGTATTTTCGGCCCTAACATTTTGTCTAAATCTAATCCATAGCTGCCGCAAAGATACAAAATATTCATTAAAATGTCCGATCAAAAAATCGTGTTTTAATATTATTTAACTGTTCTCTAGTCTTAGGCCAATCTAACCCTGCTACTTCGGCAAAAAGTTGAAGGGACTCTTTAAAAAGCGCCGGGTAAATTATCAAAAGCGATAAACAATAAACGCTTACGGCAAAAGTACAGTAAACCAATAATATGAAAACCTGAGATATTCCAATTGAAAAAAGGAATCTTTTAAAAATCCAGCCGAGTAGTACGAAAATTGAAGAACAGAGGAATCCGGGAATAAGGACTTTAATAAAATCAGCAATGGACATTTGCAATAATTTTGATACAGTTAGCATTATAATAATTCCGCCGATGGACAGCACAATCGCTACGGCTATAGCAACACCAACAATTTCTGCTTGGTGAATTCCGATCCAGACACCTGCAATCAACAGAGGTAATTGAATTAAGTTTATATAAAAGATAAGTTGTGGTTTTTTTTTAATAAGAAATATTCTACCGCTTGGGGCGAATATGGAACGAATAATTCCGAAAATAATGATAATTTGAAGCGGTTTTACTGCCGGAATCCACTTTTCTCCAAAAACCAGAGTTACAAGTTCATGAGTGATTCCAAACATAATACCGAAAATTGGCAGGGCTACAATAGAAGTCATTCGCGTCATTTTTAGAAATAATCGTTTAAGTTCGTCCATATCCGACTGAACTTTTGATAAAGCCGGTAGCGCAACAGTGTTTATAA
>DPVY01000125.1:12700-12874 GCA_003527965.1 Fidelibacterota bacterium | reverse complement strand
TATCTCAATATCTTGATAATATAGCAGTTGAGGCAACACCATCCCGAAAAGTCGGGATGGTGATAAAAATATTCTTTGTATCAAATAACCACTTCGGTGGTTTTCTTACACGTTACAAAGCCCCGGCTTTGGAACGGAAATTTCATCTTTACCTAGCATTCCCAAGCTGGGGCT
>DPVY01000125.1:0-12378 GCA_003527965.1 Fidelibacterota bacterium | reverse complement strand
GCTTGGGAATGAGTGTGGTAAAGAAGATATTAACGCAGAGACACAAAGATCGATCCAAAGGATATCCTACGGATCAAAGGTACGCAGAGTTTATTAGAAAATTTTCAAAAAGTATCTGACTTAAATGTGTCAACATTTTCGGTTTGGATACATGCTTTTGTTATACATTTAATAACTCTTTGTGTTCTCTGTCCCAACCCATCGGGATTTATAAAATTTTAACCTTTTTGGTTCTGCCGGCTCGGTAACAAAGTATACAGGGACTTGTCCGGGTTAGGTTACGTAGTAGGGTTAATATTTGGCATTAATTCCAACTGTAAAGTGGCGCCCCGGCATAGGATACAGATACATTGTTTCGTATTCCCGGTCCATCAGATTGTTAACTTTTGCCGACAGGGTAAAATTATCATTAATATCCCAGTTTAGATGCAGATTTAACAGAGTGTATGGATGCAGACGAACATAATTTACCGGTCCGTAGCTATAGGGATTTTCAACACTAAACAAATTATTGATCCATTGTCCCTGTAAACCAAATGCGAGATCATTCGTCGCTTTAAAGCGCATGGAAAGGTTTACTTTCTCACCGGGACTTCCGGCGACCGGGATTGAAAAAGACGAAGTACTCGCAGCCCAGTTAAGCGCTATCCTCGGCGGCAAAAGCAGCTGCCCTTCCCACTCTATACCGGTTACGGTCACTTCACCTATGTTTTGATATAATGGCGGAGGTCCGATTTTCTGAATTAAATTCTCCGCTACTGTCTTATAAATTGAGATCGAAGAAGTCAGAAAAACATGCAGTTGTTTTTCAATGCTCAATTCAATATTCTTGCTTGTCTCCTGCTCTAAATCTATCGTGGATGGCATAAACAGGTATAATTCATTGATCGTCGGATTCCGGTAACCTTCGGAATATTGCCCCTTTAATGTCCATTTATGCGGCAGTACGGCAGCTAAACCGACAGCAGGAATGATAAGATCGCCGGCAATGCTGTGATCGGTATAGCGTAAACCGGCATCCACATTCAGCCGTTTGATAAATTTCTGATGAAAATTGACATAGGCGCTGTTTTCCGTAACATCGTGTTTTTTCCAACTGCCATCGAGTAAAGCCTTGCCGCCGTATTTTTTTAAATCAATTCCAGCGGTAAATCGTCCTGTTTTATTCATTAATAATGTTTCGTTGAGATTCAATCCTGTTGTGTAATCGTCGGACTGATAGCCATCGTAGACTTCATGATGTCCGTAATTGTGGTGAATCTTCAGCTCGCCTACAACGTAAGTATGTTCATGTTTAACAGTGAGATCGCCGCCGCTCCGGTTGATTTTGTACCAGTCGGTGTCTTTCGGCGCATTGCTCTGACCGGGATCATTAATCTCTGAATTCGACAGGTAACTGTTTAATACAATAAACAGGCTTTTGTTTAAACGGCTGTGAATTTCGAAATTGCCGCTTTTTGAGCTATAAGTATCATTCCCTTCCGTTCTAAAACCGTCGCTATTCCGGTATCCGGCTGACAATGAATAACCAAAATAGTCATTCTCAAAAGTATTCCTGATGAAGGACTGAGTTGTATTGTAGCTACCGTATGTTACCGGGGCATACAGGTGAAACCCGGGCTGATGCTGATGCCGGGGAATAATATTAATAGCGCCGCCCATGGCATTCGAGCCGTATAACACTGAGGCCGGTCCCCTGATCACCTCAACTTTTTCAATATCGTGCATGAAATAGGCATCACCGAGTGGATGACCGAATAATCCCATGATATCCGGTCTTCCATCAATTAAGACTGCGACCTGGGTGTTTGGGAATCCGCCGATGCCCCGGATGGAAATTTGTCCGGCTGAACCACTGGCGACTCCATATCCAATATTCGTTCTCTGAGTAACAAAAAGTCCGGGGACGTTTTCCGAGACCAGGTCCAGTAACGGCTTATAATTCTGCTCGTCGATGACCGTGCCTGAAATAACCGATATTGTCATCGGCAAATCTTTTTTGGGCATTTCGATGCGGGTACCGGTAACCACAATCGGATCAAAGGGATATACTTTCAGCGTATCCCTGAAAACCGACGAATTACCATAAGACACTGTAAATAGTATAAAAACCAATCCGACAAGTACGTGCTTTTTCATTTGACTGCCTCCAATTGTTAAACTCCTGAAAGATTTTTTCCGGTTGATGTAAAACTCAAATCGCCATGTTTGACTCCCCTGGTTCCGATAATTCGATCGGAAAGACTCTTAACGTCACTATAGCGACCTTTTAATATGATTACTTCGAGACAATTATTATGATCTAAATGGATATGTGTATTTGATAAAATGTGTTCGTAATGGTCGTGCTGTAAATCATTCAAATGACTCGAGAGATTGGGCACATGATGATCATAGACAAGTGTTAATACACCAACGATCTCCTCATTCTTGTCAAGATCACGTTTGACAAGATAGTTGCGAATCAGATCACGAAACGCTTCAGACCGATTTTGATAACCCTTCTCGGCAATTTCTCTGTCAAACCGTTCCAGCAATTCTCCCGGCAATGACACTCCAAATCGTTTTAATCTATTCATTTTACCCCCAATCTATGTAGCACATATTATATTATCGTGTTACTGCAATGTAAAAAATTTTTATCCCACGGACAAGTAATTTATCGGCATTTCGACAGTGAAGGTGCTCCCCTTACCTGGTTCACTTTCCACAACTATTTTTCCGCCAAATTGCTCAACTATCTGTTTAACAAGTGGTAATCCCAGTCCGGTTCCCAGGCGTTCCATATCCCGGGCATTTTTACTGCGATAAAATTCATCGAATATCTTATTCAGATCTTCTTTCGAAATTCCAATTCCTGTATCGCTTACAGAAAATCCGTAGGTAGTCCGTTTGTAAAATGGTATAATTGTGATTGTCGCTCCTTCCGGGCTATAACGAATTGAATTGCTAATCAGGTTGGACAATACTTTTTCCATTCCGGGGCTATCCATGGAAACTGAGACATTCGGAACCGGTTTTTTTATGATAATCGAAATATTTTTCCTGACGGCGTCCGGTTTAAATTGCCGGACGGTTTTTTCGATCCATTCGTTAAAATCTACATCCTCAAGAACCTGTTTGCTTACGCCATGCCGGTATTGGGTCACATCGATCATATCTTTGACCATAAGCAGAACCTGGTCGGTTCTTACAACCGCCCGACTTAGCATTTCAGTTACTTCATCGTCGAGTTTTTCGGAATATATCTCCTCGATGACCGCCAGCATACTGCGTAATGTTGTAAGCGGCGATTTTAATTCATGGGCGGTAAACCGGAATATTTTATCACGATCTTTAATCGTATGTTCCAACTGCTGACTTTTCTCATCGATGACACTCTTCAAATGACGGTATCCTGAAATGAAATCCTTGATGACATAGGTGGCGCTAAAAATCAATAAGTAAAATGCACCTAACGAGGTTATTAAAACCGTCAACCCGATCGGCTCTCCCTGGATTGTATAGCTATTCACAACGCCGTTATATTCAAGAATGCTCCATAGCGTGAGTAGTATAGCTGCAATAAAAGCATTTACATACGGAAGATTGCCAATAAACAGTACGCCGGAAATGATAATATTTACAGAATAAATAAAGAAAAACGGGTTTCCGATTCCTCCGATATAATGTACTATAAAGGAGATAATAATAAGATCTATTACCAGCTGTATTTCGGTAAACGCCAGTTCCTGCCGAAAATTTTTAAATGGGTAATATCGGAATAAAAAGAAATAGATTAGGTTTAAGCAGATCAGGATTGCGGCAATGGCGTAAAGTTGGGGATATGCAATTTTGAATTGCAGCATCCGCTGCCCGATTGGTACCGCCAATAACAGACCAAATAGCGCCACCCAGCGCAGGTTAATAATCCAGCCAATGCGAATCCTTAACGTATCAAGCGTATGAAACGGCAAAACGAGTTTGGTATATTTATTATTTTTATCAATACCGTTGCGCATTAAACACACCGATTAAAAAAACGATCTATTCCTTCGCTGACTTCACTTGACAGATGTTCGGTTATTTCGGTAGTTTTAGGCTCGATCCCTATATATTTAATATCCAAAACGCCATTTGCGCTCAGGAAATCTTCAATCAACTTCATGGAATAAGTATGCGTGCTGAATCCTTTTGAATCTATAAATTGAGATTCGATGATTTGAATGGTTCCCGGGCTTGTTCCCATGCGGGCGGTATCAATGAAAATTACCATTTCAGGATTACGCTTTAAAATCTTCCCTAAATAGTTTTCCGGAGTTGTGTTAGCTTCAATAAAGCAAGATTCCTGAAAAGCGCCCTGTTTTTGTAAATATTCTATGAATTTTAAGCCGGCTCCGTCGTCACCGCAAATAGAATTACCTAAACCGATAAATACAATATTTTTACTGGAAACGGAGTTGAGATCTTTTTGCAGGGTTCTAAAATTCATCTTTCAATACGGTTTTATGCCGGCAGTTAGGACATACCTCTTTGATCAAGTCCTCACGACGTATTCTGTCTTTTATGGAAGACGGCGTAACTTCAGCAAATTGACGTTGAGTTTCGATCAGAAAATTTGGGTGAGCATAAGACTTCGCTCCCAAACGTTCCTTCACAAAGAGCAGGTGGGCACGGCAGGCAATCACAGCGCCGCATATTTCACAAATTGCAATATCCTTTTCGACTGTTTCGTAGACTTCCGGCGCTTTCAGGTCGGGAGTCGATAATGAATAATGATCAGACAGTTTTATGCCTTCACCGGTAATACACTTCTCTTCGCACTGGCCACATTGTGCACATGAAGTATAATCTATAACCAGTTTTCGGACGCCTTTTTCTTTATCATCGATAATCTCAATGGCGCCGGTAGGACACACTTGCGCACAGGTTCCACAACCGACGCATCCATCGACATAATATTTGGGAAAGCCCCGATATTCATCCGGAGCTATGTACGGTTTGAGAGGATATTTTGTCGTAAAAGCCGGAGTAAAAAGTGATCTGAGCGCTTCCATGATCTCTCTTATTTTTGGAAGATACATAGTTTAATCCTTTAATTCATTATCTTCTTGATATTGATCGACGATTGTTTCTTTGGTCAGAGGAATCCCGCTACGGTGAGCTGCTCGTGCAATTGCATGGGCAGCCACGGGAGATGTCAGAAATATAAATGCAATTCCAAGCAGTGCCTTAAATCCGAAATTATTGAATCCCTGCTTTATAAATACACCGAGTAATATCCCTGCCGATCCAAAGGTGACACACTTTGTAGCCGCCTGCAGCCGATTATATACATCCGGCAGACGCACCAAACCCAGTACACCGAAAAAATCGAACATAATTCCCAGGAGGATAAACACCATTCCGATGTGTTCTCTAATCATCTAAATACCTCCCTTCCAAAATCTTGGCAAAGGCTAACGATGCAATAAAACTCAGAAGCACCCAGATTAACCCAATATCCATGAAAAATGACTGATCATATACCAGCCCCAGCAGCGCCAACATTCCTATAATTAGAATTCCCAAAATATCCAGGGCGACAATCCGGTCGGCGGCTGTTGGTCCGCGCAAAACCCGATATAATATAAAAAAGGCACAAAACAAGATCACATTTATCAGTTTATAGAGTATAATGCCCTGATAAATAAAGAAATCACCATATAAAAATGCCGCTATAATCAGCAAACCAATGAACCAACGTAAAAGTCTCATTCGAAGACCTCCGTAAGTAATTTTTCAAACTTCCCACCGATGCTTTTTGTGTTCTTTTCCACATCTTTCGACAAAACATCAATCCAGTGAATATATATCTCCTTTTTCTCGGGATTAATATCGACTGTGAGTGTGCCGGGTGTGAGCGTAATGGAATTAGTCAGCACGGTCAGCGCTGAATCTTTTGTAAGTTTTGTTTTTATTTTCACAATGCCCGGATTAATCGGGAGATATGGATTAATAACGATATAGGCAACATGCAGATTGGCTTTGACCATTTCCCAGAGGAACTTAAACAGATATTTTATAGCTGAGAATATGCGCTTAATTATATGCTCACTTTTTTCCGATGTAATCAGAAATTTTCCGGCGATAGCGCTAACCAAAGCAGCCACAAGCAGACCGGCGACTACCTCTTCCAAATCCCTTATGCTGGTCAGAGCCAGCCATACCAGAAAAGAGAAGATAAAAACAAATAAACGACTACGATTTTGTAAGGTCATATTTACCTCCCAAGAACCTCATGTATATACCCGGTTTTATTCATTATCACGGTTACAACCGGATCAAGAGTCACTTCACGGATACCGGGAATTATCAAGGCGCTGCTAACAAGGCAGAGAACCGCCAAAATAATCATCGCCGATTTCATTCCTCGACTGGCGCCTACATCCGGTTTTTCAATTTTATTCTCACCACGAAAGCCGTAGCGTTGCACCTTCATAAAAGATGCTAACGTAAATAAGCTGCCAAGTACCGCCCAGAAAGCAAAGACAGGATGTCCCGCCTGGATAGCCGCCACAATTATAATTAGCTTACTAAAAAAGCCATTAAAGGGGGGCATACCGGCAATAGAGAGCGAGGCAACCATTGAAGTGAAGGAAGTCACCGGCAATATTTTGGTCATATTGCCCATTTTTTTAAGATTCCTCGTTCCCAGAATCATTTCAACTGATCCCGCATTATAAAACAAAAGCGATTTGAACAGCGCATGATTCAACAAGTGGAAAACCGCACCTAAAATTCCTAATGGATTGGCAAGTCCAAAGCCTAAAATGATATATCCGATCTGACTAATGCTATGGTATGCTAACAGTCTTTTAAAGTCCCACTGTCCCAGGGCTAAAAGGACTCCAATCATAATAGATACCGTTCCCAAAACCATGAAAATAGTATTAAAAACCGCTAGACCGCCAAATATATTAAAGAATATTCTAACCATCACATAAACGCCTAATGCTTTTATTAATACTCCCGATAACATCGCCGAGATCGGCGCCGGCGCCGAAGAGTGTGCATCAGGCAACCAGGCATGGAACGGCATTATTGCGGCTTTCAGACCGAATCCCGCCAGGAAGAGGGCTCCAACCCAGAAAACAACCTGTGGATTTATTGTCGGTAGAATGGCGGCAATGTTTGCCATGGTTAATGTCGATGTAGCGCTATACAATACACCAATTCCAAGCAGAATTAATGTCGAGGAGATTGATCCCATTACGGCATATTTGAAGGCTGCTTCATACTCCTCCGCCTTACCTCCGAAGGCAACCAGGGCATAGGTGGAGAATAAAGCAATCTCCATAAAAACAAACAGGTTGAATATATCGCCGGTCGCGATTACACCGTTCATTCCCGTTACAAGAAGCATAAACAGCGCATAGTATTTCCAGGCGCCTTCAGCTGCAATATGCCGTATATATGTCACCGAAAACATTAGTGACGTAAGGGCAATCAGGTTCACAATAACCAGCATATACATCGAAAACGCATCCTGGACGAGACAGATGGTCAGCGGAATTTTCCAGCCACTCATTTCATAGATAAAAGTATCGTTACCGGTAGTAAAAAAACTGAACAGCGCGAGCGCCAGCAGCGATATAACCGCCAGAATGGAAAGCACGATAGCCCAGTTATCTTTCTCGCCGGAAATGAGTGTAATTAAAAACGCCGCCAACAATGGAATTATGATTAAAAATGGGAGGATCATCCTGACAACCTCCTAATTTTAGTAATATCGAATGTCTTATATTTTTCAAACAATCTGATCGCCAGAGCAACTAACATCGCCGTGATTCCCAACTCGATGACAATTGAGGTGAGAATCAGGGCTTGTGGCAGAGGATCCACCATATTTGTCGAAACGGCATCTTTAACGAGAATCGCGTAGCCGGCGTCTTTTTTATAGGCAAAAAGGATAATCATCAGATTTACCGAATATCCCATAATTCCAAGAGAAAGGATTATCTTGATTAGGTCCTTCTTGGTCAGAGCGCCATAAATACCTACTAAAAGAAGGGCAAAACATAAAATATAAACAATCATTCCTACTTCCCTCCTTTATCTAAGTGGAATATTGATAACGCCCAAACGACGACAAACAGTCCCATGCTTACCTTCGCACTAATGATGATATTTAAAATTGGGATTGTTCCCGCACTCAGCAGATGAAATAGTTGTCCTTTGCTGATAAAGTTCGCCAGAAATCCACCACCCATAGCCATTCCCAGAATGCCCATAGCCAGAAAAATCGCCGCACTGGAGGATTCAATATCGTGCAGAAAACCGATATTGACCCAGCGCTTAACAAAATTTCCGCCGTATGCCAGCATGACATTCAGAAGCGCCAGGGCAATTATAACGCCGCCGGCAAATCCACCGCCGGGGCTTAAATGACCGTGCATAATAATGTAAATTCCGTACAGCACGATTAGCCAGACACTGACCCGGGTAACCGTCTTGACAATCAGTGTCATACCTTCAGTCTGTTTCATTGCTTTACCTCTCTATCATCACTGTTCTTAAAAAAATAGTTTCTCATAAATAATCTATTATTACTTAGTTAATATCATTTTCTTAACCAAATTTATATTGTCTGAACTCATTTGGTAAATATAAATTCCCGATGGAACCTTATTCCCTGAATTATCTTTGCCATCCCACTGAACCTGGTGATAACCGGCTGGGACAACATCTCTTAATAGGGTTTTTACTTTATTACCGCCTAAATCATAAATAGATAGATCAACCTTCTGTGACTCCGGTAAACCAAAACGTATTGTTGTAATAGGATTAAATGGATTGGGATAATTACCACTTAAAGTTAAGTGCTTGGGAATTATTTCAAGTTCGGCAACCGAAATCGGTTTCGCTATGTCTTTAGCAAGCCCTCCTACAATTACCGAGTGGATATCTTCAGCCACATTACCTTTACTATCATAAACTCTGCATTTCAATGAAAAATTGTAAGATGGGCCGAAACTAATGACTTTTTGTCCTTCTCTGTCTGCCAAATATATCCATGTATTTACCGGGGGAAGTTTAGCGCCGGAATCTGATTTCTCCCGTGGCACTGTTCCTCCATCATTTCGGTACCACCACTGATAATTAGTATAGGTGCCACTACCACCAGAGGGATTAGCTGTAAAATTATTCGGCTGATGAGGTGGTTGAGAAGTTGGACCAGAAATGTTAATAGATAAAGGTAGCGGCGGAAGTGTAATCTGTCCTGTTTCAACCGCAAACCAATATAAAAGTGTTGCTGTTGCTCTTATAGAATAAACAAAAGCAGCCTCTGCAATATCGGAAGGATTAACGGAGGATGGTGATGCGCCCAAGTTATTAATTATTCCATTTAGTTCTTCATAATAATCACCGTTATAAGAGTATGTGACTGTATTATCTCCAGATCTATCATCAGAAGGAAAATGATCCGCAACTTGATTTGTCGTATATAATAAAAATCTAAGGGGACAGTTAAATTTAAAAATGTCAAAAAAGACACCTCCTGCATTTAATGCATCTTCGTAATTCCAGTTACTGTAATTATCTTTCATGTAATTTTCATAACTATCACCAAATGGATGATCATCATTATGTGCGTGAGCAGGTGTTCCGGCATCACCTAAAAGATGACACAATCTCCCTAATATTTCATAAGCATATTTTTGAGATGTAGCTATATTTATTGTTGTTAATTCAGAAGATTCCCAATAATGTATATTGCCTGCTAAATCAATATAGCCATTATTGTATAACTTCCCAGTATTGTATAAATGAAAAAGATCAACATATTTTATAAACCGACCAAGTATAACTTGTTGATAATCAGCTGCCCAACTTTTCTTAAAAATGAATATACTGTGGTTTCCATATAAATAGGCTTGAGCCCTTTGATAATGGTTTTCCCAATGTGAACCAAGAAAATTCCATTTAAAATCATCACCAAGATCTGCATTCCAAAAATGTGTCATTGTAACAAAAACTGGATCAATAATTCCAAAAAGATCGAACCCCCCATATCCATAAACAGGATCTTCATGATCTTCGCGATACGCACCAGAAACGACAAGCCCGGTTTCCCAGGGATAATTACCGGTTTCATTATTACCTATATGTTCAGCAAGGTCAGTAGATTCTAAAGCTGGACATTGATATTTTGCAAGTTTCCAAGCTTCGCGAACTATGTATTGATGTATATAATCAGCTTGCTGTATTTCAGCTAATAACGATGCTGAAAAAATTACAATCAAAAAAATGATAAATTTCCTAATCATCTCAATCCTTCTTTAATTTTTCCATTCAACGCTATATGAAATTTCCATACTAAGTTCACTATTTTTATCCCATACATTTCCATGAGCACCAAATTGACCAAGTATACTCCTATCGGCTATGATACATAAATTAACCTTGTTACACTTATATAAACGATATCCAATACCAAAATTGAATCCTCCCCTTTTTTCGGCACCAACTTTTCTTGTTGTCGTTAAAACACCAAATTGAGTAAAAAATAATTGATTTTTAAGTTTAATATCAAACTTTAGAAGATAATATTGTTTCAACACAGACGCTATATTGAAAGGAGTTTCAAAATAATTTGGATCAATTGAATCAATTATCCAATAATTTAGTTTAAATTTAAATGCAAAGTAACTTAGTATATATGGTTCAATAGTTATTCCAAAACCAGAGTAAGTTTTATTTAAGATATCACTAGAAAATAAAAAGTTATTTGTTATACCTATATTAATTTTAGGATAAATTTGAAATACTTGATCGCTATCTGAAGAGTTTTGAGATAACAATAAGTTGTAATTGTTAATTATAGACAATTCAGACACTTGATCCAATCGACAAGCTTCACGAGTAATATACTGATGTGTATCTTTTTCGTGTGCATTAGCACTTCCTATCAAAAGCAATGATAGGGAAACAACAAGAATAGTTAATCTCTTTCTTATTTTTCTCTCCTTTTCTTAAAAATTGGCTTGAAATAAATTGACATTTAACAGAGGCTTATAATAACTATCACAATGTACATTAATGTCCCCCAATGATAATTTCAACTGATCCCGATCATAATTGATGAAAGCATTTCCCGCCGATTCTCTTGGCTTTCGTGACAGATTAAAACCAATTATAGAACCCATCGGAGGACCTAATATGCTTAAGTAAGCCCCAATATCTTTATTATCAAGAATAATCAAAGTGCTTACTCCTATTAAACCGCTTACAATACTTCCTCCTAACGTTGCCAAATAAGAACCTTCTTCGTATTTATCATTTCCAGCAATATATACACCTAATGCATTACCTATTGCATACCCCAAATAAAAAGCACTTATTCGATACTCAATCCCTTCAAAACTGGGCCCATCACTTGGATCATCACCTGGATCCGGTATTAAAGCATTACTAATTCCAGTGCCACAAATACCCAAAAAAATGCCGAATAGTTCTCCACCAATAAATTGCTTACAAACCTTACTAATTTTCAATGGCCTTTTAGTTTTAAAAGGTAAATCATTTTTATCCTGTAAAAAATAATTGTTTACATGATTTATTGGGTAGTTGCTATTCTGGTATTTCAATTTTTGAAAAAATAGGTTACTCGAAGAACTAATTACAAAATTACCAATAAAAGAATTCACAGCGGTTAACCTCCCAGAGGTAGACATTTCGCGAAGTTTAAAAGCTTCACACGTTATATGTTGATTCATCTCCCATTGTCGGGCATTAACATCCTCTATTACTAATAAAAACATCAGAAAAACAACTGAAGCAGTAATCTTATTTTTCATTTTTACTTCGTGATTTGGTTCTCAAAATCGTCAGCGCTCCCAGAATCGCTGTAAAAAGCACTGTAATTTCGCCCAAAGTATCATAAGCCCGGTAATCCAGAATAATGGCTGTTACGATATTTGCCGCGCCCGTCTCCTTTGCACTATTTTCTATATAATGTTTTGCGGTAGAGAAAATCGGCTCACCGAATGGAGGCAGATGCTTGAAGATATTGATACTGAGAATTAATATCAGCACCAGCGCCGCAATTGTAGCAGTTGTCTGGAGAATTTGAAATTTTGAAGGCTCCTGAACATGATATTCCTTTTTAATAAAGGCTCTGACCAGAATTATTAACGCAAATATCTCAAAAAGAAATTGTACAATGGCAAGGTCCAGAGCCTGAAGCAAAACAAATGCAATGGAAACTCCCAGACCTACCAATCCTATCGAGACCACAGAAGATAGCAGATCTTTCAGTTCCAGGGCAATGATAGAACCCAGGATCATAAATCCGAGAATAAAAATTAACCACGTTTCTACAGGCATTTATACCTCCGGAATTGTATAGAGTTTAAA
>DPVY01000086.1 GCA_003527965.1 Fidelibacterota bacterium | reverse complement strand
ATGGATATATCCGGCTCCTTCAATCCGGCGGCTGCGAATATATCAACGATTTCCGTAGATGAAACCGCCCTGGATACCAGCTGCTTGATTGCGGATTCTATCTCCTCAGGCGACCGTTCGGATTCGGAAACAGTCGCTTTGACCAGTCCGGAGCGTATCTCCTGGAATAGTCCCACTTCATCGCGTATCTCAAGCGACTTTTCATGGGGTACTGACAGAGCAAAAGCTTTGGACAGAGCTGATACGGCATAGAGGAACCGCTTCTTTCCGTCTTCCAGCCCGAGTATGAAATCCATAGTCATTGCGATACCTTTAATCCGGTCTGCCGGTCTGGATTTCAATATCGGCATATAATCGTAACCGTGGAGCATGTCCTTGACGACCTGGTATTTTTCAAGCATGACCGCCACCGCTTGTTCCTGGTCAACATGGGCAGCGCCTTTACCACCACTAACAGCGTAGGTGCGCATCGCCGCTCTCAGTGAGTCCGCCAGCCCCAGGTAATCGACAACCAATCCGCCCTGCTTATCCCGAAAGACCCTGTTGACGCGGGCGATTGCCTGCATGAGATTATGACCCGCCATCGGTTTATCAACATACATGGTGTGCATGCTTGGGCAGTCGAATCCCGTAAGCCACATATCACGGACAATGACCAGTTTCAGATCATCGTTGTAATCCTTAAAGCGTTTCGCAATCGCTTCCCGGGCTTTTTTGGTGCGGATATGAGGTTGCCAGGAGATTTCATCAGACGCCGAACCGGACATCACGATCTTGACAGCGCCGGTTTTGTCATCCGGGCTATGCCATTCGGGGCGCAGTTTGATAATAGCGTTGTACATGTCCACACAGATGCGACGGCTCATACAGACGATCAGGGCTTTTCCCGACATGGCAGCATCCCGGTCTTCAAAATGTTGCACCAGATCAGCCGCAACCAATCCGATACGCTTTTCTGTTCCCACCATAGCTTCCAACGATGCCCACTTAGATCGTAATCGCTGCTTCCGGGTTTCTTCTTCTTCGGCTTCGGTAATCTCTTCAAATTCCGGATCGATTTTGGGCTTTTCGCTTTCGTTCAGTTCGAGTTTGGCCAAGCGGCTTTCATAATAGATGCGAACCGTAGCGCCATCTTCCACAGCCTGAAGGATGTCGTATTTGTCAATATAATCACCAAACACAGCCGGTGTGTTTTTATCACGGCTTTCGATGGGCGTACCGCTGAAGCCGATAAACGAGGCATTGGGCAAGGCGTCGTGCAGATGACGGGCAAAACCATCGATAAAGTCGTACTGGCTGCGATGGGCTTCGTCAGCGATCACTACAATATTCCGACGGTCGCTCAGAAGCGGATGTTCATCACCTTTCTGGTCAGGAAAGAACTTCTGGATCGTAGAGAATACGACCCCGCCGGATGCCACAGACAACAGTTCCCGCAAATTGACTCTGCTATCCGCCTGTACCGGCTTCTGTCTCAATAGAGAGTAGTTGACTGAGAATGTCCCGAACAACTGCTCGTCCAGATCGTTGCGATCGGTAATGACCAGAACGGTAGGATTCTGCATGGCAGGATGACGAATGACTTTACCGGCATAGAACGCCATGGACAGGCTTTTACCGGAGCCCTGGGTATGCCAGATGACGCCGATCCGTTTATCCCCAAAGTGGGATGAACCTTTACCCCATTTGGGATTATCTTCTTTCGACTTAAAAGGATCGACCCGCTCCGCATCCAGAAAACGACCGTAGATTTGTTTGCTATCCGCGTCAATGCCACAGGCGGAGAGCGTACATTCGATAGCTTTGTTTACCGCATGGTACTGATGATAACCGGCAGCCTTCTTGGCGATGGTTGTCGTATCACCGCCATCGTCTTCAAAGGTGATGAAATTAAGAATGTAATCGAGCAATAACTGTTTACTGAAGACGCCTTTGAGGAGTGTCTCCAATCCGGGCTGCACCACCCCATCGGTCTGTTTCTCGTTGCCGGGTTCGCGGTATAGATCGGTTCCGTCAATCGTGCGCCAGGGCATGAAGCGATCCCAGCCCGAAGTCAGAGCGCCCGCCCGTGCCTGTAAGCCGTCGGAAATTATCAGTAATTCATTATATACGAACAGTGACGGTATCTGCGATTTATAGGTTTGAAGTTGATTGAAAGCATGCTTGATAGTTGCCTTTTCATCCGCCGGGTTCTTTAACTCGATGACGGCAATCGGCAGACCGTTAATAAAAACTACTATATCGGGGCGGCGTTCCCGCTTGTCTTCCACCACTGTGAACTGATTGACCGCCAGCCAATCGTTATTATCAATATCTTTGAGATCGAAAAGCCAGACCTTGCCGTTTTGCTCCCCATCGTGATTCATCCAGGAAGTATCAACGCCATCGGTGAGCATTTTATGGAAGCGGCGGTTGTTGATAATCAGTGCCGGGCTTTCCGGATGGCTGATCTGACGGACAGCATCATCGATAGCGTCTGTAGGAAGACCGGGATTGATCCGTTCCAGGGCTGAGCGCAATCTGTCCGCAAGAACGACATCGGTATAATTAGCTTCAGCAGAACGTTCCGGCTGAAGACCGTCAAAGGCAATATCAGGACCGAACCTGACAGTATAGCCGAGGTCTTCAAACCACATTAGGGCGGTTTGTTCGAGTGTGTTTTCGGAAGTTTTACTCATCATTACTCTCTTGCTTGTGTTTAACGCTACGACGACCCTCATGGCGAGTTGTTTCCAAAATGGAAATAACTGAATCCGCCACCAATTCCCCGGATTCAAAGATGTTTTTCAGGTGCTTGCTGATGGCGGGCACTTCAACCCCAAATAACCGCGCAATAGCCTTCTGCGTCAACCAAAAATTCTCATCCTGAAACAATACCTCGACTTTCTTATCACCATTCGGCGTGCTGTAGAATACAATTTCGTTGTTCATACGCCGACCTCCCTGTCTGCGTGTAACGCATAGGCAGGCTTAATGAACTTCTCAGCATCTGGGATTCCTGCTTGCCTTTGCGAAGCCCGCCAAAACAGGTCCGGGCTGATGTCGGGGCCGAACGCGATGGCATAGCCAAGATTCTTGAACCAGACCAGCGTCATTTGCTCGATTATATTTTCATTAAGATGGTGGATCATGCAGCAAGTTCCTCGCGGACTTCTCCTCTTACACTCCATAACACTGGGCTGGTGTCATAATTCTTTAATGCGTCAATAACCCCCTGAGGAACAGGGTGACTCTGATCATTCAAGATAGCGTATACCTTCGATTCCGGAGGGCGTACCTCTCGTGTGTCCACCCATTTGAAAGCCAAAGCCTCGGCTGTATCACGATTGGGCCTATTAATTGTTTGAAGTATCCTTTCCGGTTTGGCTTTTGATTTAGGAATCACAAAGTCAAACATATGATCATACCCACTTTTTCCAGTGAACTTGACCTTCGGTGTATATCGGATGTCCACCAAATCCAGCCATGCCACAACATCCTCGTAAAACAAGCTGGCAACCATTGGAGAAGCCAAGAAAAACAAATCGTTCACAGCCAACATGGCTTGTAAAAGATTGTGCTTTTTGAATGCGAAGTTCTCACGTGTTGCGTAAATCTCTAAGGCATTATCCTTTTTCCCCACGCCAAAACCCGCAAGTGTCATTTTTAACAGTTCTTGCCGTTTTAGGCTGTCCAACTTACAGCCGGAGTTCAGAAGATCGTCAATAATGTAGCCATCATCAGTGATTATATATCCACCGTTTTGCTTTTTAGTGTAAATTTGGAGGCAATCATTATGTCTGTCCAAATATGGTGTGGTGATTTGTACCCAGTTGGCACCCACTTGCTTTAACGTGGTTTTTTCTTTAAGCCAAAGTACATATTGTTCAACTAAGCTTTTAATTTCGTCTATCATGTAAACAGGCCTTTCTGTATGCTCGGCGTGTCAGTAATGTTGCAGTACGTTATAAAGTCCTGCAATGTTTCCCAATCATTGCCAATATGTGGAAATTTATCACGTGGAACCGGCGCGGCCCATTTATCTCCATACCCTTCACGGTGAATATGTAAATGCGGACACGGCATCTCCTCCCCGTCTGGATTTCTGTGTGGCGAACCTCCATAATCCAGACGCACAAGGACGATAACTTGTCGCGTTCGATTTTGCAAAGTTCCCTTTGAAAGTTCGATTCTGCCTCGTGTGACGTCAAGCATAAATTCCTCCCGCCTATCCTCGGAGGTCAGTGGTATTCTCAAAGAACCGCCCTGATCAGGATAATCATAAACGTCATTGTTGATCTTGATCTTGTTCATTGCCAATAGTGCGTCAATTTCTGCCTGTGTAAGGTCAATATTTGCCATCAAACAACCTCCTTTAAATAATTTCCGACACCCAACACTCGCAGTTCACCGGAAATGAGTTTGGGTAGCAGTGTGTCACGTAGGGCTACAAGAGTACGAGATTCACGCTCATTATCAACGATCCGATTGTACATTTCACGAACTCGTTGGTCGAATGCTCTTATAATCATCGATGGTGGCGCGACTAAAGAGATCGGTCTAAAGTTTGTTTTGCTGATCTCAAGGAAGGTTGAGCCATTAGCCCGACTCAGGATATCGTCATGAGCGAAGGCTGTCCAAAAAAGCACAAAGAGATTTGATATGTCCTTTTTGGGTTTCATCGCAATGAATCCCTGATTGATTGCCACGGGTATCTCAGCAATTGCCAAATATCCGATTGGAGCCCTCGATGAAAGTAAGACAGTTCCAACAGGTAACAGCCCAGAACTGATCTGTGCAAGGCCAGCATCGGTGATACGTCGTTCTGTTTCTAACAATAACGGTACTGACAATGTTGAGAGATCCTTTGGTGTCGCCCAGGAATGAACCCCATCTTGCCAGTAGTTGAGCTCGGTTGTACGTGGAGTGCTGCCTCCAACTATATCCGCAAGATCGCTAATTGCCTGTATTCTCCACCCCTTCGGAATCTCTCCTAGCTCCGAATCCATGAAGCTGTCGGGAAAGAGGTCGGCAATCTCAGCGGGCAGACCGGTATCCCGACCCTCTGCTTTGGCATGGACGGGATCAAAATCCACAAACCAGCTTTTGAAAACCGCCTGAGCCATGGCTTCCAGAGTGCGGTTCATCTGCCGGTTCAACTCAATCTTGTCGTCCAGCGAACCGAGAATATGGGCGATGGCGCGTTGTTCGGGGAGAGATAATCTTGTCTGAGTATATCGACTTACATGCTCCCATTTTGCTCGCGGCATCCGAGTTCCTTCCGAACCTCTTGTAGCATATTCGATAAATGAATCTGATGCCATCCAATAGTACAAATAACCCTGATCTATTCCATTTTTAGCACGTACTACCCATATATCTGTTGAACAAATACCATCAAACGGTGCCTTTATTACCTTTCTAAAATAAGGTCGAAGCTTACCAAACAGGATATCCCCTTTATTAAACCGGAACTTTGCACTTTGAACATCTTTGGCGTTTCCGTAACTGCTTAATCGTAATTCGCTTTCTTCAATATGCTCTAATCCGATATATGGAAAATCACCTACATCCGATGGTTGTACGATATCTTTTATTAATATAGCGGAACTTCCAAATGTTATTGATTCACTCCCCATTGCTCAGCGCCTCTTTTCGTGATTGATTTCTGAATTGTGTCAACAGTGTCCGCACTATTGCGGTAGGGTTGAATTCGGGAGACAGTGAATCCCGTTTTACAGTATAAGTAAAACTGTAATCTATACAATTAGTCATCATCAACCTTATTATCAGTTCTGTCCGGCAATGCTGCAATTCTGGTTTTTGCACTGATCAGGGCTTTATGCAACTTCTGTCTGAGCAGTTCTCGGGGAGGCAGTTCTGTTAAATATTCGGCAACATGAATACCGGATTTACCCAGTTCCAGCAGCTCGATCATCTCCTGTTTCTTCCCGGCGCATAAGATAATCCCCAGAGGTTCATTTTCCATTGGTTTCCGTTCATGTTTATTAAGCCAGCGCAGATAGAGTTCCATTTGCCCTTTGTATCCCGCCTTGAAATCGCCGAGTTTCAGATCAATGGCAATCAGACGTTTCAAACTGCGGTGATAGAATAGCAGGTCAATGTAATAATCATCGTTATCAATTTGAATGCGTTTTTGCCTGGCCATAAACGCAAAGCCATATCCCAGTTCCAGAAGAAACTGTTCCAATTCCCGCAGGATGGCGTCTTCGAGGTCTCTTTCCAGATAGCGATCATTCAATCCGAGAAAGTCGAGGAAATAGGGATCCTTAAAAACCAGTTCCGGTGTCAGATGATCTTTATCGCGCAGTTGTTGCAGCTCATGTTTAATCAAATCATCCGGCTTTTTAGACAGCGCCGTCCGTTCATAGAGCATGGAATCAATCTTTGTTTGCAACGTCCGTGTGCTCCAGTTTTCCAATCTGCACATTTCAGCATAGAAATCCCGTTTTAGAGGATCGTCAAGGTAAATGACAGTCCGAAAGTGCGTCCAACTCAATTGTCTACTCAGTGCGTAGACAATCTTATCGTCTGGAAAAGCCTCAGCAAAGCGAAGCATATGCCGTAGATTTTTATCGGAAAAACTGTTCCCATATTCCTGAATCAATTGTCTCGACAGTGTGGAGACTATTTCTTTGCCATAATCGGCCCGCTTACCTTGTAAAATGTCTGTGTTAATCCGCCGGCCTATATTCCAGTAAAGCATAGTCATTGCCGCATTGACAGCTATGGCAACTGTGGAGCGGGTTTCTTCAATTAGCTTGCGAATATCCCGCATAAGCGCATATTCATTCCCGGCTGTTGCTGGTATCTTAACGTTCATATCTTGTTTGCTCATCATTCATTCCCCGTACCCTAATACTTCCAAGTTCGTCCTAATCGTGGTTTCCAGTTCCTTCGATTTAGCAAACTGTTTATACAGTGTGGCGGACAGTTCCGTCATCTTCTCCTCAAAGGGAATGCCGTCGTCTTCCACTTCCTCAGCGCCAACATAGCGCCCCGGTGTCAGCACATAGCCGTGCGTTCTGATCTCGTCCAGCGTGGCAGATTTCCACCAGCCGGGTTTGTCCTCGTAGTCACCGTCAGCATTCCGCCACTGGTGATAGGGTGCCGGCAATCGTGGCGACATCGTCAGCGTCAAGTTCGCGATGCACCCGGTCGATGAGTTTGCCCATTTTACGGGCATCGATGAAGAGCGTTTCACCGGAGCGGTCACGGTAGCCGCGTCGGGGTTCAGCTTTCTTGGACTTGGTCACAAACCACAGGCAGACCGGAATCTGAGTTGTATAAAATAGCTGTCCCGGCAATGCGATCATACAATCCACCATATCGGCTTCGATGATTGTTTTTCGGATTTCGCCTTCACTGGATGTATTGGTTGACATGGAACCATTTGCCAGCACAAAGCCGGCAATGCCATTGGGTGCCAGATGGTGAATAAAGTGGGAAATCCAAGCGTAGTTGGCATTGTTCACCGGCGGTACGCCATACTTCCAGCGCACGTCCTCTTTCAGCCGTTCACCGCCCCAGTCAGACATATTGAAGGGAGGATTCGCCAATATAAAATCCGCCTTGAGGTCTTTATGCAGGTCGTTGTGAAAGCTGTCGGCCTGATACTGACCAAGATCGGTATCAATACCCCGGATGGCAAGGTTCATCTTCGCCAGCTTCCAGGTGGTGGGATTTGATTCCTGACCGTACACCGCAATATCGCCCAGCCGCCCGCCATGTTCTTCCATAAAACGTTCAGACTGAACGAACATTCCGCCGGAACCACAGCAGGGATCATAGATCCGACCCTTGAATGGTTCGATCATAGTGACCAGCAGTTTAACAATACACTGAGGGGTGTAGAATTCGCCGCCGCCTTTACCTTCAGCCGCAGCAAAGCGACCAAGGAAGTACTCATAGACCCGACCAAGGATGTCCTTAGAGCGGGAGTGCTTATCCCCAAGCCCGATATTGCTGGTAATGTCAATCAGCTGTCCCAGGCGGTATTTGTCGAGCGCCGGGCGGGAGTATGTTTTGGGCAAAACGCCCTTTAGACTGGGATTCTCCTTTTCGATGGCGACCATGGCGTCATCCACCAGCTGCCCGATGATAGGCTGCTTGGCCCCGGCGCGCAACTTCTCCCAGCGGGCTTCCTTCGGTACCCAGAAGATATTAGCGGCTGAGTACTCGTCACGGTCTTCGGGATCGGTGTAATCGGTTACCTGCCGGGCAGCCAGATTATCGTACTTAGCCTGAAACGCATCGGATATATATTTGAGGAATATCAGGCCGAGGACAACGTGCTTATATTCGCCGGAGTCCATGTGCCCCCGCATCTTGTCTGCCATTCCCCAGAGCTTGTTTTCAAAGCCGAGGTTAGCTCCGTTACTTGTATTATTTGCCATTCTTCTCTCTTATAAAGTAGATGCAAACGGGATTCAGCCCGATTGCATTAATTGTTGGTCAATATGTTGAAGTGCCGGTTCTTCAGGCGTCATATACAGGTCTCACTTTTATCTGTATCCATTCATAACCGTTTACAAGTAATGCATTTTAATACTTGTGGGTAAAATAAGCAAATGAAAATGATAGAAGAGCAGATATTGCATATATTAAATAAGATTACTAACTGTTAAACACTATAACTCGTTATTTATAATGTACATATAGCATAATATATACACCCTCTGTAAGCAGGGCAAACATATTGATGGGACTTTGAGTAAGATGTTTAAAGAAATACTTGTCAATGCTGGCCTGTACCATTTGCCGAGTGGCGACAAACGATCCTTCCACTGCTTGCGTCATACGTTTGCAGTAAAAACATACTACGAAACAAAGGACATCTACAGGGTTTCGAAACTGCTGGGACATTCAAAGGTTACTACGACTCAGATCTATGCTGAATTCGATAATGCTCAGCTGGAAAGAGACTTTGGACCCGTAAAGAATGCTCCAGATGGGGCAACTGTTGATTTCTGTGATTAACTCATGCTAAAACACTCGTCGAGAAACGGCCCAAGGGGGTGGGGCAACTTACTGGGGCAACTCAGTGGGGCAACTCACCCCTCTCGACGGAGAAGGATGGCACGAAATGGCATCATTTGGCAACCGTATTTTGCCCAAAATGACCTAATTAGCCATTTGCGACATTGCTGTATATTGTTGATAGTCAGTGTGTTATGGGGTGTACCCCGAGCAGGACTCGAACCTGCAACCCTCTGCTTAGAAGGCAGATGCTCTATCCTTTGAGCTATCGGGGCGTTTTGAAAAATCTTTCCGGTTTCCAGAATAGTTGTGGTGTGTGGAAAAAGGGATTATCAGATTGTAAAGAATCTTTAAGGATGTCGGGGCAGCAGGATTTGAACCTGCGACTTCCTGCTCCCAAAGCAGGCGCGCTAACCGGGCTGCGCTATGCCCCGAAAATCATTGTATTAAAAAAAGCGATCAAATATGGTAAAAAATGTCATTATCAAAAACCCGCGACTTTCCCGCCGTTGCGGGACGCGCTAACCGGGCGGAGTTTATCCCGACGCAGTCGGGGCTATGCCCTGTAAAAATTTCTCCATATTAAAAGCCAGTTAAGTTATTTTACAGGTCAGATAAAGTCAAGATTAAAAACGGGTTTTCTCATTATATTGACAAAATAAGTAAAATAGCGTATCTTAAAATGTTTATGTTACTCCAATTATTAAACCGGTTGGAAATATGAGCACAAAAGCCAAGAAAGTATCACCGGATTCAAACCGGGCGTTAAGTAAATATTTGGAAGAGATCGGGAAGTACTCACCCTTAACTCCTGATGAAGAGATTGATCTGGCCCAGCGGATTCATCAGGGGGATGGACAGGCAAAGCAGAAATTAGCCGAGTCGAATTTGCGATTTGTTGTGAGTGTTGCCAAAGATTACCAGGGTCAGGGATTGCCTTTAACCGATTTGATTAATGAAGGTAATCTTGGACTGATCAAAGCGGCTGAGCGTTTTGATGAAACCAGAGGGTTTAAATTTATATCCTATGCCGTTTGGTGGATACGCCAATCAATCCTGCAAGCGCTGGCAGAGCACTCCAGAATAGTGCGTTTACCGCTGAACCGGGTGGGCACAATCAGTAAAATTACCCGGGAAGCCGAAATTCTTGAGCAGCAATATGAGCGCCCCCCCAGCCAGGATGAAATCGCCGACGGTCTGGAAATGCAGACCACCGAGATATCCGATGCAATTCGTATCTCAAGACGTCATCACTCACTCAATGCACCCTTCAGGGATGGTGAAAAGAACTCGCTTCTTGATGTTATCCAGGATAATGATCAGCCAACGCCGGATTATATTATGATGAGCGAATCCCTGAAATTGGAGATTAGAGATGCATTAAGTACCTTAAAAGAGCGGGAACAGGATGTTATTAAAATGTATTTTGGAATTGATCGCGAATATGCTTTAACTTTGAATGAAATCGGCGAAGAATTTCATCTTACCCGGGAACGGGTTCGTCAGATAAAAGAGAAAGCAATCCGCCGTTTGCAACATACGTCGCGCAGTAAAAAACTGCGGGCATATTTAGGTTAATTAAAAATGATTCAATTAAGGAGTTGTATGGTTCAGGTAACTTTGAGAGGGAACGAACCCCTGGAAAAAGCCGGAATTCTCACAGATGTTAAGAAAAATGCTTATTATGTCAAACCCAGTGTCGAGAAACGCCTTAAACGGGCTAAATCCACAAAACGTGTCGCCAGCGGCATGAGGAGACAGGATCGATAGAATGGTTTGAAAGTTACTTATCTAATGATTTGTGCAGTTTGTTGACAGTCTAATATGTAACCCACCTTGCACGCTAAAGGTGGGTTTTAAATTTATAGAGGAATAATATGCTGATTGAAAGTTTATCGGGGGTCCGAGCCCACGATGCCAACCTTACCGAAGAGTTTGTCAAATCCTATGCCTATGCCTTTGCCGAATTTTGTGCCGGTGAAAATATTCTGGTGGGTCGGGATACCCGTCAAAGCAGCAACCGGATAAAATCCTTGCTTGTTGAAGCGCTGAAAGATGCCGGTAATACCGTCGTTGACCTGGGAATCTGCACAACTCCCACAGTACAATATGCCGTGGAGTACCAGGAGGCTGCCGGCGGGATTGTCGTCACTGCCAGTCACAATCCGTTGCCCTGGAATGGACTCAAATTCATTGGCGCCGATGGTATATTTCTGGACGGCGAAGAGATGTTGCGTCTGAAAAATCGCCGAATTGAGATCGGTAAAAACTTCATTCAAATTGAAAAAAAGAACGGTTTGGTCCGATCCTATGAATCAGCCGTTGATGATCACATTCAATCGGTCCTGGCTATTTCCTATATTGACAGAGATCTCATTCAAAAAGCAAAATTTAAAGTGGTTGTCGATGCAGTCAATGGCGCTGCCTACCGGGCGGTTCCGGAACTGTTGCGCCGGCTCGGGTGTGAAGTGATTGAATTGAATTGTCATCACGACAAACCCTTTCCGCGTTCGCCGGAGCCGTTGCCGGAGAATTTGGGAGAATTGAACAAGACTGTTCTCAATCATAAAGCCGATTTGGGCTTTGCAATCGATCCGGACGGTGATCGTTTGGCGATTGTTTCCGATCTGGGGCAACCGATCTCTGAAGAATATACCCTGGTTCTGGCGGAGTTGCTGGTTTTATCAAAATTTCAGGGCTTACATCAAAAAGTAGTTACCAATTTGTCAACGACAATGGCGGTGGATGACATCGCCAAACGCTATGGCGCCACCGTGGTTCGCACTCCCATTGGTGAAATCAATGTTGCCAAGAAAATGCGTGAAATCGATGCGGCGATTGGCGGCGAGGGGAACGGTGGCGTACTGCTTCCCGAAGCGCATTTGGGGCGGGATTCGCTGGTGGCTGCCGCGCTGGTACTGCAATTGTTAGCGGAAGAGGGTAAAAAACTTTCAGAATTGATGAAAGAATTGCCGCAATATACGATGATCAAGAAAAAAGTTCAGCGCGGCGATCTTGTATTAGCCGATTTGCGGGAAGAGTTGGAGCGCCTGGCTCAACCTGACTCCCTGGATACCCGGGATGGCTTTAAGTTTATCTGGAAAGACCGCTGGGTGCATTTACGACCCTCAAACACCGAACCGATTATCCGGATCTATGCGGAAGCGCCGGCATTGGTTGCAGCTGAACTGGTAGCGAAACCATTTGTGGAATATTTTAATCGAAAGAATTCCCCGATGCTTGCATTGGGGTAGATCATTCAAAAAAAGTGGAGGTAGAAAAATTAGTATGAATAATAACATCATTGTAACTACCATTTCTGTCGCCGATGCCCGGGGAAACATCGCCCGGATTATTGATCATACATTACTAAGAGCGGATGCAACGCTGGATGATCTTGAAAAACTATGCCGGGAAGCGCGTGAATATTCTTTTGCAGCTGTTTGTGTCAATCCGGGCAATGTTGCCTATTGTGTGGAACATCTGGCAGGAAGCGGCATTCCGGTTGCCACGGTCGTTGGATTTCCACTGGGAGCGAATACGATATCGACTAAAGAGATTGAAACCGAGTTTGCCGTTGATGACGGTGCACTGGAGATCGACATGGTATTAAATATCGGAATGCTGAAATCCGGCAATGACAATTATGTGCGGGAAGACATTCAAGCCGTGGTCGAAGCCGCCCGGAGTCACCTTGTTAAGGTGATTATTGAAACTGCCTTGCTCACGGAGACTGAGAAAATCAGAGCCTGCGAGCTTGCAAAACTGTCCGGTGCAAACTTTGTCAAAACATCGACCGGTTTTAGTAAAGCGGGCGCAACGGCTGAAGATGTGGCACTGATGCGCAGGATAGTTGGAGATGATTTGGGCGTAAAAGCATCGGGTGGTATTCGGTCTTTTGAGGAAGCCATAAAAATGGTCGAAGCCGGAGCCAATCGCATTGGCACCAGCTCAGGTGTTCAAATTGTCCGGCGTGCAGAGGAAAAATTAAAACAGTGAGCGACTGGATTCCCATCCAAAAAGATGAAAAGCATATCGCCCGGGAACGGGCGAGAGCCAAAGAACTGCGTAAAAGCCAGTGGTGGCAGAATAAATTGAACGAGGGCATCTGCCACTACTGCGGCAAGAAATTTCCGAGGGAAGAGTTGACGATGGACCATATCGTGCCGGTTGCCCGTGGCGGAAAAAGTAACAAGGGCAACATCGTTGCGTCATGCAAGCAGTGCAACAGTGAAAAAAAGTATCTGATGCCGGTGGAGATGTTGATGCGGAAAAAATCGTCGGAATAATGGTTTTTACTTAACCGCAAAGGCGCAAAGAAACGCAAAGGACTGTTCCGAAGCTGAATATTATTATCTTTGCGAAAGTTTCAAAATTTTGCAAAGTTATAGCGCAAGGTAGTGTAATAATGAAAAAAATGTCTGACTCCAGTGGAAATGTTGCTACGGAAATCGAATGAAATCAAGTAATAAAACTAAATCTGATAAAATCTTTCCAGATGTAAAAATTCAGGGAATTTTAGAGCAATATAAACGAGCAATACGATTCTATTGTTTAGCACAGCGGTGTAAAAAACAATCAACAAAATTTTTCAATTTAATAGCAGCAATTTATCCATCTCGAGCAATCGTAGAGATCATGCTTGAATCAGCTTTAAATCAGGAATTGAAAATATTTCAAAACAGTGATCCGAAAAAAAGTCGTAAAGACTTTGAAGAAAAGCTTGTTCAAAAATTACCCTACTATTATTTAATTGAAAAAATTCGTATTCATGATTTTCATCGATTTTTAGTTGCGTCAGGAGCTTACTCCTGACGCTTTTATCGCAATTCGTCATCGCAAACTGCGATACACCTGTCAGGTTTAAAAGATTCTTCTACCTCGGATGTAATTATTTGAATAAACCTGACAGGTGTACTTTAATCTTCTCGCTATTCCGTCAGGTCTGAGGACATGACAGAACTATAACAGGGTGAACTTATATCGCCATCCAGCCATCCAACCGCTTCGGCGGTTTATCATTGAATTATGCAGGGAATCGGACAATCTACTCAAACCTGTTTAGCCGCTACGCGCTGGACAATTAAATTGCCTGCCTGGCGGCAGACGGGCGCAGTTAATATTTAGCCGGGATAGTTATTAGAACTTTGCAAAAGATTTAAACTTTCGCAAAATTAACCAATGATCTGACTCGTGTACTGTTGAAAAGATTAGTTAATGTTTTATCTGTCGGCATTGATAAAAATCTTTTATATTATGACGCGTACTTTTTTATTAATTAAATATCGGAATCAAACACAGTCAGATTTTATATTGAATGACAATCCCAAAAAGAGTAGGAATGAACAGATCGGCAAAAATATTTAAGACAATCGCGGTTATTCTGGCGCTTGTTTTGTCAATTTGTTTTGCATATAATTACCTGTTCATACATATACATGTTTTAGAGGATGGATATGTAGTTGTTCATAGCCATCCCATAAATGATCCTGTTTCCAGACCATCACAGGCTAACCATTCTCATTCAAGATCAGAAATTCAATTTATCCACGCGTTAAATAATGTAATTAACTATCTAATTATTTTCTGCTTATTCGGTATAATAATAAAGAAGATATTAATTGGAAAGTTTAAAGTACCTTTAATTAATTACAATTACTGCTCGAAATTTCAAATTTATCTTCGAGCCCCGCCAAATTTCATTTATTAATTAATCATTTACATAGTACCAAAAAGAAATTGCAGGGCTATAACATCCTTGTAACAGTTGTTTGGCATGTGTATTAATAGTGAAAATATAATGATTGTAAAGTAATAATGATAAAGTTGAAATAAATGATTGTATGTTTATAACGGAACATAAAAATGAAAGGTAATAAAATATGCGTAAAATATTGATATTAATTTGGATTGTATTGGGAGTGATAAATTTCGCATGGGCAGAACCGCCCTTATCCAAAATAGTGGTAAAAGGACGAGTAACAGATGTTTCCGGAGGTGAACCGCTGCCGGGCGTCAATGTTTTTATTGAACACACGACACTTGGAGCTGCAACCAATCAGAACGGGGAGTATTTATTATGGTCCGTTCCGAAAGGAAATATTCATATTGTAGCCTCTATGGTTGGTTATAAAATGGTTAAAAAAGAAATTGAAGCAAATCAGGAAAAAGAATATATCATAAACTTCGATCTCGAACAGACGATGTTTGAAATGGGTTCGGTCGTAGTAACCGGCACCGGCACTCCACATATTTATAAAGATATGCCGGTCAGGACTGAGGTTATTACGCGAATTGCCATCGAGCAGAAAAATCCAATGAACCTGGCAGATGCTCTTTCTTTTCAGACCGGCGTCCGGGTCGAAAATAATTGCAGTAACTGTAACTTCAGCCAGGTGCGAATACTGGGCATGGAAGGTAAATATTCGCAGATATTAGTCGATGGCGATCCGGTTGTCAGCAGTCTTGCGGGGGTTTATGGTTTAGAGCATTTCCCGGAAGAAATGATCGACCGGATTGAAATTGTTAAAGGAGGCGGTTCTTCTCTTTATGGAGGTGGGGCTATTGCCGGTGTGGTAAATCTGATCACCCGAAGGCCTATGATTAACCGGGCGCAGATGAAGTATCAGATGAATGCGACACTTGGAATGCCCGATATGCATGTTGGCGCGATGGCGGAAATTGCGAGTGATGACGGAAAATCAGGCGCGTATATTTTTGGATCGTCAAGAGTGAGGAAGCCGGTTGATGTTGATGGCGATACCTATAGCGAACTGGGCGAATTGCGGAATGAATCTCTGGGTTTTTCATGGTTTTATCAGCCGCTTAAAACCGGTGAAGTAACGGTTCAAATGCACCGCATTCATGAAATGCGCAGGGGCGGAAATAAATTTAACAAGCCCTATCATGAAGCCGAAATAGCCGAAGCTCTTGAACATTGGCGCACAGGAGGCACTTTGCGCTGGAGTCATCGGACGGGTCCTTTATTTGATTACCGGGTTTATTATTCCTTTGCATTTCAGGATCGTAAATCATACTACGGCGGCTTAGGCGGTTGTACGCCTGCTGATTCGCTGGAAGCGCTTAGTTTTTATGGTGTGACAAAAAATCCGCTCAATATAGGAGGTCTGCAGGCAAATTTTAATCTTGGCGGTCAGTTATTTAGCGCAGGACTTCAATATTCAAATGATGGCTTGAAAGATGAAGCCGCGGCTAATCCGACTTATCACATTGATGAGGTGTATGAGAACATAGGATTTTTTATTCAGGACAATCTGCACTTCGGATCTGAAAAACAATTGGAATTTGTAGTCGGCGCCAGACTGGATAAGCATTCGGAAGTTAAAAATATTATTTTTAGTCCGCGCTTTAACCTGAAATACCAATTTGGGCGGGGCTTTAATCTCAGAGCTTCTGTTACATCCGGATTTAAAGCTCCGCAAACATATGATGAAGATTTACATCTTTGCGCGGTTGGCGGAGACCAGAGAGTCACGCGTAACTTTAAAGAATTAAATGAAGAACGCAGTCTTTCATACAGCGGAGGGCTCGATTTTATCGGATATATAGGTTCGATCCCGCTAATGTTCGCGGTTACCGGTTTCCTGACAGATTTGACAAATGTATTTACGATTGAATATATTGAGAAGTTGGGAAATATCGAAATCTGGGAAAGGGTTAACGGTAAAAGCGCCAGGGTAAAAGGCATTGAATTTGATCTGGGAGTTCAGCCTGTTACAAAGTTGGAATTGCGCAGCGGTTTGACTTTAAAAAGAAACAGATATAATCAGATACTGGAAGACTTTGGCACCAAAGAATTCCTGAGAACGCCGGATGTTTACGGTAATTTTAGAGTTTCTTATAATCTTAATTCGAGATGTAGTATATTTACAGCCGCCAATTATACCGGTAGCGCTCTAATTCCCCATGAGGTTTTGGTGGAAGGTCAGGAAGATCCTGATTTAATTATTGAAAAAAGTGGCTCATTTATCGAAGTAGATTTAGGATTATCGTATCGGTATACGTTTTCACAGGGCTTAGAAGGAAAAATATCCCTGGGAATAAAAAACATGACAAATGCTTTTCAGGATGATCTTGATAGAGGGTCGGATCGTGACCCGGCTTATACTTATGGACCTAGAATTCCAAGAACGTTATATTTGGCTCTGGAAACCTCGCTCTAATAAATTAGCCTGGGAACGATTTCTGCGCTCATTTCTATTAAAGTAAATAGGTGTTGTCTCAATGCTAGGATCTGGATTCTTGGAACAACACCCGAATTTATTCGGGTGAACTTATGGCGCCATCCAGCCGGATAATCGCTTCGGCGGTTTATCATTGAATTATGCAGGGAATCGGACAATCTACTCAAACCTGTTTAGCCGCTACGTGCCGGAAACAGGTTTGACGGAGTAAACCCGTTTTCAGTTCTGTTATTATTTGACAATATTGCAATAACGTTGCATATTTGTCCAATTAAAGGGTTTTCGCACCGAAAACATAAGACCGTTCTTATCTGACCAATTTCGCCACGGCGATTGAGGCTGAACCGACGATACCGGCGTCATTTTTCAGCGCTGCCGGGACAACTTTGACCGCCTGAGCCGGGATGGTGTAAGCCCGCTTGATCAGTTCATGACGAGCCGGCTCAAGAATCAGGTCGCCGGCGTTGGCGATACCGCCGCCAATAACGAAAATTTCCGGGTTGAGAACATTAGTCAATGACGCCAGGGCAATTCCCAGGATTTTACCGGTTTCAGTCAGCACTTCGACGGACAGTTTATCACCATTGGCGGCTGCCATAGCGATGGCTTTTGGTGTGATTTCGCCGTTGTCTAAATAATCATTAATCCCGGTCTCAATGCCTTTGCCCTGGTATGCTTTAAAGCGGGTGACGATGCCGTCTTTGCCGATATAGCGTTCGAGGCAGCCGTAATTGCCGCAAGGGCAGTACAGACCGTTGGAATCGATGGACAGGTGACCAATCTCTCCGGCTGTAAAACTGGTGCCGCGGTAGAGTTTGCCGTCCAGGATAATGCCGCCGCCGACACCCGTTCCCAGGGTCAGTCCGATGACGTGTTTGAAGCCTTTGCCGGCGCCGAAGAAAAATTCACCCAGGGTCATGGCATTAACGTCATTATCCAGAAACGCCGGGAATCCCAGGTGACGGCCGATGCCTTCAGCGAAATTGATGCCATTCAGTTGCGGTACATTGGTTACGACTTTCAGAAGACCCTTTTCCGGATCGAGCAGTCCCGGAGAGCCGATGCCGGCGCCTTTGATAGCGCTTTTCGGGATACCGGATTTGCCGATCAATTCCTGCGCACAATCGGCGATATGGGCGACAATTTCTGCGCCTGATTTTGTGGTATCGGTGGTGTATTTGTCTTTGGTGACAATTGAACCGTTTTCGTCAATAATACCGATCTTGATTTCGGTTCCGCCAAAATCGATTCCCAGATAATAATTCATATTCAATTCCTTATTGGTTTAAAATTACAGAATAAATTCGTTGCCTACTTTACGGGCGCGTTCCGGTTTGTCCAGATCAACACCGGCGGCAATGCCCACTTCGATCAACACGTTCCAGCAGGCCTGCAGCTGCAGGTAATGGTCGAAGCCCTCCAGCACCGGTATTTCGATTGTCGGGAAAATAGTTTTCCGGGAACTGATGGCGATGACATTCAGACCGACTCCGTCTACCAGGACTTCTTTGAATTTTGCCTCTTCTTCCGGATATGGCTCGACCAGAATAACCGTCTCGCCGGCTGCCATGACCTCTTCAATACCGTGAACCGCGTAGGTTCCTTCCAGATAGGCAGACTTTTTGCGGGTAATCTCGTTGGTTTTCAATGTGGCTTCTTCGGCCACGCCGACATTTCGCCCGGCAAAATAAATAATCGGAGATTTGGTAATCAGCGTCGTGATTTCAGAATCGATCGCCATTTCCAAAACATGTTTGGATAGATCTGCAAGAGTATTCAGCGTTTCTTCGGAAATCTCTTTATCCATTAAATCATAAATTAAATTTTGATAAAACAGGGCCTGCTCAATAACGCTTTTCGTTGCTGCCACGGCTTTCTCTTTGCCGCAATTCAGAATAAATTCGTCATCACTAAGTTTTCCCAGAGGCGTGTCCTGAAAAGCGGTAAGCGCGTATTTTTTCGCTGCGGGTCGGGAATTAAACAGCGCAATAACCTCTTTGGTTTTACCGGAATTAGAGGCGCCAAACAGAACATAATCACTGAGATCCAGTTCAGCAGCCTGGCGGCTGCCTTCGGTATAAATTGTAATAGGCAGAGCATTTTTTTGGGCTACATTGATTGCGTTTTTCGCCGGGAAAATGCGGGACGATCCCTCACCGGTCAAAAACAGTTTGCCGGTTTTCTTAATTGCCTCGGTAACGGCGCTGAGGTCCTTTGTGCTGAAATTACGAACGATCCCGATAGTTTCGAGCATCTCCTTCACCAGCGCAAACCCCGCATATTTTTCTTCACGTAAATTCATAGTTGACTCCTTGAACTGAAATTATTTAACCGGGATAAATTTTAAGCGGACGTATTCGGGTAATTCGCCAATCAGCGGATCGATATATTCCCGGAATTTTTCCGTCATCATCATTCCGTCTTCGGCGATGTATTTCGCAGGTATCGGCTTGGTTTTGGCTGCCACCTGATCCAGCGGAAAGGCGCCGATGCTGACTTTATACGGCAGTTTGCCTTTGCGAACGAGTGTGGTCATCAACCCGGAGCTTCCCCGACAGGCCAGGGCGACCGCTTCTTGACCCAATTCAAAGGCCTCTTCAATATCGCTCGCAACAGCCCGGTCAGCCGAACACATCGGCAGGGATTCGGGCACCTGGAATTCACCCCGGTAATCGTATTTATCGCAGATCATGCGATGCAGCATCATTGCCGCCGATGTGCCGCCCATGGCGCCGAATTCCACATTGGAAAAATTATCGGTGATTTTGGAAGCGGATACCGGTGTGCCGTCGGCATACACAATGCCTTCACCGCAGATGATGGACACAAATCCGCAGCGATTATAAACGTTCTCAAATTTTTTGAAGAATTTATCCGCATCGAAAGGAACTTCGGGTAAAAGAATGATGTGGGGTGGATCGCATTCGGATTGTTTGGCGGCATAGGCCGCGGCAGCCAGCCAGCCGGCATCCCGACCGATGGTTTGATAGATCACAAACTGATCGACTTTCTGCATATCCCGGGCTAGAATACCGCCCTGCAAAATGGAGAGAGCGACGTAACGCGCGGCTGTGGGGAATCCCGGTGTATGATCCGTGCCGAAATGATCGTTATCGACGGTTTTTGGGCAGCCCATGCCGTAGAGTTCATAGCCCTGTTCGCGGCAATATTTTTCGATTTGATAGACATTTAACATAGTATCATTACCGCCGATCCCGAAAAAGTAACGAATGTTATGTTTTTGCAGGATTTCCAGGACTCGCGGCATATCGGATTCCTGCAGTTTATAGCGAGAAGAGCCCAGAGCGCTGGAGGGCGTGTACTTCAGTCCTTCGATTGTCGCGGCTTCTTCCTGAGTTAAATCGATCAAGTTGTCTTCAACCAGACCCAGCATACCCCAGTGGCAGCCGTAAATGTTGTCGATAGACGGTTCTTTCAGACACTGGCTGATAATCCCGGACAGACTGGAATTAATAACCGTTGTCGGTCCGCCCGCCTGTGCTACAAGTGCATTTTCTTTCATGAGTTTCTCCTAATTATAGAAATATGCAATCAGATTGGATACAAGACGATAATAAAAATAGCCGACTTCGATGAATGTATCATTGAAGTCGATCCGTTTGCGCTGATCCCCCCAATCAACCAGTCCCCCGATCCAGTGTGGCGCCAGGTCAAAGGCTAAGGCTCCGGTTTTCCCGTTATGATAAGAACCTTCAACCAGCAGCGGAATTTCATCTTTATTTACAGTGACCTGGGGATGGTTTCCGGCTGTAATTGACAGATGTTTTCCTTTTAATATAATAGCCGAACCGTTTTTGGGAATGAGCCGATTGTATCCCCCGATGATTCCGGGACGATTCCAGTCAATATTCTCAATCACGGGATGCTGATCTGCCGAGGGTAGAACGACGCAACCCTGTGACAGATTGACCCGATCATCGGATGCCAGCATTTCGACCGGCAGCACATTGCGCAGAATTGTGCCGTTGTATTCATTTTGCAGACCGGTGAAGGATTCCCAGCCGCCGATCATCAGAATATGACCGCCATACCGAACGAACTGCTCAATTAATGTCAGCTGGTGATCAGAAATGTTTATCCGCGGATAATCGCTGAGAATAACAAGCCGGTACCGATGTAATTGCAGGTCATCGGGGAATTTCAGAGCTGAAGGTATATAGTCAAAAGCGTAATTCTGTTCATCCAAAATGGCAGCAAGATACACCGCTGCGCGGTCCAGATCGTCGTCACCGCAAAACAGAATCCGCCTCTCTTTTTGAGATTGAGAGAAATGACGCAATTGGGCTGTCTGATTCATCGCCTGAATCCCTTTATGATAAATTAAAACAACGCGATGTGATTTTCAGGATGATAAAACGCGATGTCTGCGGGGCGGTAATATTCAATCGGACCGCCGGCTTTCAGCGTTTCAACCAACGAGGCAATCTGCCGTTGTGATTTATAGGCCTGAACGCAAGCCAGTTTTTTCTGAAAAATATCATCATCCGCCATTACCTTGATCTTGGGAGCACTTGGGAAATCGCAATAAACCGAAAATTCGTAAGGCCAGGGTGTCCATGTCAGGGCTTCACCCAGTTCCGGCCAGATATCGCCACCGGCATGAAAAAGGGAAATCAGGAGTTCCTGGTAAACCAGTTTATGGTCGGTATGCAGGTCGGAGCCGGTAGGCAGAAAAACTCGCCCCGGACGTACTTTTCGCAGATAATATGTAAAGGCATTTTGCAAGCCCGTATAGCCTTTAATGTCGGGATCGCCTTCTTTGGCTTTACGGCGTCCCAGATATGAACCGGTATCACAATCTGGAAAATCGGCGAAAAAGACTTTTTCCAGTGGCATGCCAATGATTTTGAAGGCTTCTTTGGTTTCCGCTTTGCGGATTTCGCTAATGGTTTTTTCCTGGTCCGGTGTGCAATATCCCATCCGACCATCTGTCGCAATGAGCGCATACACATCAATGCCGGATTTTAAAGCTGCCTGGAGTAACAGACCGGAACCTAGTAAAATATCGTCATCATGGGGTCCGATGAACAGCCATTTTTCTCCATCTTTCCAGGTGGAAAAGATATCCTTTACGGATTCAGTTATCTTCAATCCTTTAGATGTACGGCGATAGAAGTTCATGAATTCTCCTTTTAATTTTAGTTAGTTAGTTCTCCCTATGAATTTAAAGATCGTACGACCGGAAATTTAAACAATTTTACAACTATAGATAGAAAATTTTGAAAAAATTAATGGAGATTTATGCTCAAAACCCCTCGGGTTTTAATTATTCCTGATTTAATTGTGTCTTAGATGAAAAAAAAGATGTAAATTAGCATGGAAGTTTTTTGTTATTGTAAAAGGTTTGTTGAAAATGAGAGAAAGACGACTCGCACGTGAAGTAGCCCTGCAGGCTATATATGCCCAGGAACTATCCGGCGATAATATTAAAACCGTTGCAGCCGATATAATTGATAAATCTGAAGAACTTTCTGACGATTTAAAATCCTTTGCCGGTGAAATCTTTAAATCGGCGACACTTCATAAAAAAGAGTTAGACGACTATATAAAAGCCAAATCGGAAAATTGGGATTTCGATCGGATTGCCATTATTGACCGATTGATTATTAGGATGGCGATCAGTGAATTTTTGTATTTTGAAGATATTCCGCCAAAGGTGTCGATTTCCGAGGCAATTGAGATTGCCAAAAAATATTCCACCGATGACAGCAGCGCATTTGTAAATGGTATTCTGGATGCTGTCCTGCACTTAATAATGGAAAAAAAACCCGATAAGTAATAGAATTAAATTGATCATTCCATTGCCCAAAAACCAAGTCCGGCTGAATGGTGAGGGATTTTTGGTGAATCTTTAATTGTTTTGTAAATGAGATCATAAAACAATGATTTTGAACATAATCTAAACCCTGGAAAATTATGAGTATCGGATCGTTCTTAACATCAATATTTGGCACTGCTTCAGGAAGAGAAATAAAAAAAATTATGCCTCTGGTCGCAGAGATTAACGGTATATATGCTTCTTTGGAAGATGTCCCGATAGAAAAGCTACGTCAACGGACGGATGAATTTAAAGCCATGCTGCAGGAGGTTCGCAAGGGCAGAGAGGCAGATCTCGAAAATTCGAATATGACTCGGGCTGAAAAGCACAAAGCGGTCATTAAAGCCGAACAGGAGATGTTGGATGAGATTCTGCCGGAAGCTTTTGCTATGGTCAAAGAGGTCTGCCGGCGATTGGTAGGTCAGGAATGGACTGTGGCAGGTCAGAAAACTCTATGGGAAATGATTCCTTACGATGTTCAGCTCATTGGCGGCGTTGTATTACACCAGGGAAAAATTGCCGAGATGAAAACCGGTGAAGGTAAAACCCTGGTAGCAACATTACCCGTATATTTGAATGCCCTGACCGGCAGGGGCGTCCACCTCGTTACAGTGAACGATTATCTGGCGCAGCGTGACAGCCAATGGATGGGGCGGATTTATACCGAGCTGGGGCTGACGGTTGGTTGTATCCTGAATAGCATGGATAGTCGGGAACGAAAAGAAATGTACAATATGGATATAACCTATGGTACAAACAATGAATTCGGCTTTGACTATCTGCGGGATAATATGGCGATTGCTGCTGAAGATCAGGTTCAACGGGAATATTATTATTGTATCGTAGATGAAGTTGATAATATTTTAATAGATGAAGCCCGGACGCCATTAATTATTTCCGGTCCTGTATCCAGTTCAGGGCATGAGAAGTACGATAAATTAAACCCTGCAATTGCCACCCTGGTTCGTTTGCAGCGTGACAAAGTCACCGAAATATTATCGCAATTGCCTGATAATTTTGAGGAAATCAAAAACTCTGAAGAAAGCGCCCGTAAACTATATATCGCTTCCCAGGGCATGCCGAAAAACAGACGGCTGCGGAAATTGCTGGAAGATGCCGCCTATCAGCGACTCTTACAATCCGGTGAAAGAGAGTTTCTGTTGCTTACCAATGCCAAAGCAGGAACATCTATCAGTCAGGATGAGTTTTTTGAGGATTTGTATTATTATATTGAAGAAAAGCAGCATAATATCACCTTGACGCCGCGAGGCGAAGAGAAACTTGCAGTCTTGCTGGGTGTTCCGGTGAATGATCTGGTGGTCCCCGATCTGGCGGAAGAATTTGTTACAATAGATGAAGATATATCTTTAAGCGACGCCGAAAAAGAGAAAAGGAAAATGGAGCTGGATGTAGTTCATTCGGAAATATCGGACCGTTTTCATAATATTGCCCAGTTATTGCGGGCACACGTTTTATATGAAAAAGACGTAGAATATGTTGTTCAGGGTGGTAAGGTTTTAATCGTCGATGAGTTTACCGGCAGGATATTGCCGGGGCGCCGCTATAGTGACGGGCTTCATCAGGCTATTGAGGCTAAGGAAAAGGTTAAAGTTGAGGCGGAAACCCAGACCTTTGCCACGATTACTATTCAGAATTACTTCCGTATGTACGATAAACTGGCCGGTATGACCGGTACCGCCGAGACGGAATCAGCCGAATTTGATGATATTTATAAACTCGGCGTGGTTGTTATTCCAACAAATGAACCCTGTATTCGTGATGATCACGAGGATCAGGTTTATAAAACACGACGCGAAAAATATAACGCGATCCTAAATGAAATTGAAGATGCCTACCACCATGGTCAGCCGGTTCTTGTGGGCACGGTTAGCGTTGAAGTTTCCGAAACAATCAGTCGGATGCTGAAGCGGCGCAGCATCACTCATAATGTATTGAATGCCAAACAACACCAGCGGGAAGCGGAGATTGTTGCCCGTGCCGGTGAAAAACAGGCACTAACAATTGCAACTAATATGGCCGGTCGCGGGACTGATATTAAACTCGGACAGGGCGTGAAAGAGCTGGGTGGTTTATATATCATTGGAACCGAGCGGCATGAATCTCGCCGGATTGATCTCCAGCTGCGCGGTCGCAGCGGACGGCAGGGCGATCCCGGAGCATCCCGGTTTTTCCTGTCTCTCGAAGATGACTTAATGCGCCTCTTTAATTCTGAACGAATTGCGTCTATAATGGACCGCATGGGGATCGAAGAGGGGCAGGTGATTACTCATCCCATGGTAACGCGGTCGATAGAACGGGCGCAGAAGAAAGTCGAAGGTCGGAACTTCAGTATCCGGAAACATCTGCTTGAGTATGACGATGTGATGAGCCAGCAGCGGGAGATCATTTATGACCGCCGTAATTATTCCCTGAAGGAAGAGAATATCAAGGAAGAGATTCTTGAAATTTTGGAAGATTGGTCCGGTGAGTTAGTTGAGGAGTACACCGATCCAAAACTATTGCCGGAGGAGTGGGATTGGGAAGGACTGCGGAGCGAACTGAATAACACGCTGGGTATTGACATTCGTCTTCAGGAATTATCCGATGCCTCAGAAGAGAATGTCCGGCAGGTTATCATTGATCGGGCAGTTGATTATTACAATCGTCGAGAACAATATTTCGGCGAAGAACAAATTCGCTACCTTGAAAAATTTGTTACCCTGCGGACAATAGATGAAAAGTGGCGGGATCATCTTTATGCCATGGATCAGTTAAAAGAGGGGATTAACTGGCGCGCCTACGGACAAAAAGATCCCCTGCTAGAGTATAAAAGCGAAGCATATAAAGCCTTTGTTAACGTGATAGATGAAATAAACAAACAGACCCTGAAGATCTGTTTCAGAGCACAGATAAGAGGTGCGCAACCGGAGCCTCACGGACTGCGTCGGGCATTGCCCGTTCAAATGATTCACCAGGATTCATTAGGTATGGGGCTGGCTCCGTCAGCACAGGAACAATCGACCGGCGACAACCGACCTCGTAAACTCAAACCTATCCACGTCGATCCTAAAATAGGGCGAAATGATCCCTGCCCCTGTGGTAGTGGCAAAAAATACAAAAAATGTCATGGCGCCGAAGCTTAAGATCAGCCAAATATTATTTAGGGAGCGTGATCAGGAAGGCAATCCTGCGGAATCGGGGATTTTATCAAGACGGTTAAAATGGTTCACCTGAAGTAGATAAAGTAATTTGTAACGCATGTTTTACATATAGAAGAATCGATGTAACAGCGCTTTGAAAATTGGATAGATTTTTTAAATTAAAGTGTTTTTTTAGCCGCGGTGGCGGAATTGTCTCAACGGAGATCCCCTTGGGAGCAGACCTGCCCGCCGGCGCTATTTGCCAGAGTGGTGAAATTGGTATACACGCTAGGCTTAGGACCTAGTTCCTGATAAAGGAGTGCGGGTTCGAGTCCCGCTCTGCCCATTTTATATAATTTGGAAATGAGGAAATATTAATGGATATAGTCAAAAGCGAAATAAAAAAAACAGGCGAATGTAAAAGGGAAATTGAGGTTGAAATTTCTGCAGATAGTGTCATACAGGAATTTGATAAGGTTTTAGATAGGTATGCTAACAGTGTGAAAATTCGAGGATTTCGTCAAGGAAAAGCTCCTAAAGATATTGTCAAAAGGATGTATTATCAGGAAATACAGGAATCTGTCACAAACTCTCTTGTCCCGAAAGCATTAGAGACGGAGATTCATGCAAAAGATATCAGCCCTGTTGGGAATCCTGTGATTAATAGTTTATCTATTGAACATGGCAAACCCCTTGTTTTTAAAGCTGAATTTGAGGTTTTACCAGAATTTAACCTTCCTGACTATAAAAAGATCACAATAAAAAAGAAGCAGGCTTCTGTGACTCAAGCAGAAATCAATCAGGCCTTAAAAGATCTTCAATATAGATTGGCTCAATATGTTCCTATTGAGGGGAGGGGAGTAGTCAATGATGATTATGTTGTTATAGAAATCCAGGGAAGAGACATTAAATCAAAAAAATTTCTTCCTTCTGAAAAAGTTGTGGTTCTTGCTGGACATCATGAAAATGAAAAAGTATTAAATGAAAATATTTTGGGAATGAAACTCAATGAACAAAAAAACTTTGTCATAAATTATAATGAAGACCATCCAAATAAAAAATTAACTGGGAAAGGCATTGAATACAATTTAAAGGTTCTTTCCGTAAAAGAAAGAAAACTTCCAGAGATCAATGATGATTTTGCAAAGGAATTTGGAGAATACAAAGACTTAATGTCTCTTAAATCAAAAATTAAGGAAGAGCTTTTGGCTTCAAAGAAAAACACTATAAAAAGATCAATGGCTGAGGAACTTATGCAGAAACTTGCAGATAAGGTTATTATTGAGCTTCCAGAATCTCTTGTGGAACAAGAATATATATCTATTTTGAGGCAATACCTTTCTACACTACAAAAGCAGGGCATAAAACCTAAGGAGCTTGAAAATTTAAAAACTGAAGTAAGAAAAAAAGCTGTAAATAACATCAAAAACCACTTAATTCTGACAAAGATTGCCCAAAAAGAAAATCTACAAGTCTCTGAAAATGAATTGAACGACGAATTAAATAAAATTGCCCATGCCAATAATTTATCAGTTGAAAAAGTAAAAGAAAACTTTGAGAAAGATGGGAAAATATATGACCTGCGCAACAACCTTCTTCTCAGGAAGGTAGTTGACTTTTTAATGGAATCAACTATAATAGAGGAATAAATATCTGATGACATTAATCCCCTTTATTGTTGAACAAGAAGGAAAAAGCGAGCGCGCATATGATATATATTCAAGACTTCTTAAAGACAATATTATTTTCGTAGGAGCTGAAATCAATGATGATGTTGCAAACTCTGTTATTGCACAACTCTTGTACCTTGAAGCCGATAAATCAGATAAGGAAATTTCCCTGTATATTAATTCCCCAGGAGGAAGTATCACTGCAGGGTTAGCGATTTATGATACTATGCAATTCATAAGCTCTGATATCACTACAATCTGTGTGGGACAGGCTGCAAGCATGGCAGCCGTGCTGCTTTCTGCAGGAACTAAAGGAAAACGCTTCTCTCTTCCTAATGCAAGGATTATTCTCCACCAGCCATTTGGAGAGTTCAAAGGCCAGGCCGCAGATATTGCGATTCAAGCTAATGAAATCATCAGGATCAGGGAGAATATAAATCAAATTTTATCAAAGCATACACATCAACCAAAGGATAAAATCCAGGAAGACATAAAAAGAGATTTCATCATGACGCCCAAGCAAGCCCAGGAATACGGAATTATCGATTCAATAATTAAAACAAGGGAAAGTTCAATAAAATAGTCATATTGATTTTATTTTAATATAAGAAATAACAAGGTTTAATAGATAACCATGGACAATTACCAAGAGAAAAAATCGAACGCAACCGAAAAGTGTAATTTTTGCAACAGGCATCAATCCATGGTGCAAAAGCTGATTGCGGGCCCGGGTGGAGTTTATATATGTGATAACTGTGTTGAACTTGCTCATTCGATTATCTTTTCAGAAAAAAAAGAAAACAATAAAAAAATCGAGCGTTCAAAATCTACTTCTCCTGCTGAAATCAAACGTGCCTTAGATGAATACATTATTGGGCAAGACCAGGCGAAAAAGAAAATCTCTGTAGCTGTGTATAACCATTACAAGCGAATATCTTTCGGAAATGAAATCGATGATGTAGAATTGACAAAAAGTAATATTCTTTTAATCGGGCCAACAGGGACTGGAAAAACCTTAATGGCACAGACACTCGCTAAAATTCTTTCTGTTCCGTTTGCGATTGCTGACGCAACATCTTTGACTGAAGCAGGATATGTGGGTGAGGATGTTGAGAACATAATTTTAAAGCTTTTCCAATCTGCAAAAGGCAATATAGAGAAAACGCAAAAAGGAATTATTTATATCGATGAAATTGATAAGCTTAGCAGGAAAAGCGACAGTCCATCAATCACAAGAGATGTTTCAGGCGAGGGAGTACAACAGGCACTTTTAAAAATAATTGAGGGATTTGTAACTAATATTCCTCCACAAGGCGGGAGAAAACATCCTTATCAAGAATTTATACCGATTGACACTGCAAACGTCCTATTTATTTGCGGAGGGGCTTTCATAGGATTAGAAAAAATCATAGCCCAAAGAATCGGAAAATCTACAGTAGGATTCAAATCAGAGATTCAAACAAAAAGGAAGGAATCTTTAGATGAGATTTTCAGCCACTTAATTCCACAGGACTTAATCAAGTATGGAATGATTCCTGAATTAGTTGGCAGAATCCCTGTTATAGCAACCTTTTCTGACCTCACAGTCAAAGACCTTATAGATATTTTAACTAAGCCAAAAAACGCCATTATTAGACAATATCAAAAAATTTTTCAAATGGAAGGAATCAAGTTAGAATTTACAAGAGAAGCTCTTGCAGCAATTGCTCGAAAATCTATTGAAAAAAAACTTGGAGCTCGAGGACTTAGAAATATCATAGAAGATTTAATGCTAGATATTATGTTTTATCTGCCTTCCATAAAGAAGGACACAAGTATTAAAGTAACAAAAAAAAATGGTTGAAAAAAACCAGCTCGATTTTCATAGAAAAGTCATTGGAGTATAACATTATATGCAAAACAAAAAAGATTCTGAAATAATTGAAAACATACCTTTGATTCCTCTAAGGGATTTAGTCGTATTTCCTTCAACTTTAGTGCCTTTTATCATAGGGCGCTCTTCTTCTGTTCAAGCGTTAGAAAGAGCGATAGAAAAAGATAAAATATTATTTCTCTCAGCTCAAATTGATCCATCAATAGACGATCCAAGACCCAAAGATATCCATGCTATGGGAGTTTTATCAAAGGTTGTACGTGCTATTAAAATTGATAACAAAAATATCAAAGTCATTGTCGAAGGCAAGAAAAGAGCTCGGATTATTGAATATTTAAGCACCTATCCTTTTTACCAAGTATTAGCCAAAGAAATCATGGAAATCGAAGACGATAGCATCGAAGCAAGAGAAATGTTAAAAAGGGTCTTAACACTTTTTGAAGATTATTTGAAGCTGAGTCAAACTACAAATTTTGAGTCAATAATTCCTGCATTAAGAGATAATAGCATTGGAAGGGTTGCAGATATTATTTCCTCTCATCTTTATCTTCCTTTAGAAGAGAAGCAGAATCTTTTGGAAACTGTAAATACTTTGGAACGAATACGTAGATTGAACTTTGTTTTGGAGAATGAGATTCTAAAGATTCATTCTAAAATTAGAAAACAAGACAAAAAGAGCCCTATTGATAAAGCAACATTTCGCAGGCAAAAACAAAAAGTTTTTCCATCTGGAATAAGCTTCAACAAAGAAGACCAACCAAATGAAATAGAAGAGCTCAAAGAAAAAGTCGCCAATGCAAAAATGCACAAGGATGCTGAAGAGAAAGCTTATAAAGAAATCGAACGGTTAGAATCTATGCCTCCGATGTCTGCAGAAGCAACTGTTTGTAGGAATTATCTTGACTGGCTTATTTCTTTGCCGTGGAACAAAAAATCAAGAGAGAAAAGAGACATCAAAGAAGCCGAAAAAATACTAAATGAAGACCATTATGCCTTGGAAAAAGTCAAAGAACGGATTTTGGAATATCTATCAATCCGCCAGCTCGTAAAATATCCAAAAGGGATCATATTGGGACTTGTAGGACCGCCTGGAGTAGGGAAGAGTTCTTTAGGTCGCTCTATAGCTCGTGCAACAGGAAGAAAATTCGTACGTCTATCTTTAGGAGGAGTAAGAGATGAAGCCGAAATCCGGGGCCATCGGAGGACTTATATCGGAGCTTACCCAGGAAGAATAATACAGATGATTAAAAAAGCAGGAACAAAAAATCCTGTGTTTCTGCTTGACGAAGTCGACAAGATGAGCATGGATTTCCGCGGAGATCCTGCATCAGCATTGATGGAGGTTCTGGATCCTGAACAAAATAGTACTTTTTTAGACCATTATATAGATACAGATTTTGATCTTTCTCAAGTAATGTTTATTGTAACAGCTAATATGGTTGAACCTATTCCAAGGCCTTTATTAGACAGAATGGAGGTAATCAGGATTCCTGGTTATACTGAGGATGAAAAATTACAGATAGCCAAACATTTTCTTGTTCCGAAACAAATAAATGCACATGGGCTTAAAAGCAAGAACCTCAAAATGACTGATATGGCGTTAAAAAAGATTATTAGAGAATACACGCGCGAAGCTGGAGTTAGAAATTTAGAACGGGAAATAAAAAGCATTTGTCGTAAAGTCGTCAAGAAGGTTGTTTCAAAAAGAATGGATTATAGAGAAACAATTACTCCAAAAAATCTTGAAAAACATCTTGGCATTCCTCGCTATAAACATATATATATCGACAAAAAAGACGAAATTGGCGTAGCAATAGGGATGGCCTGGACAGAATTTGGAGGAGAACTTTTAACCTTTGAAGTTACAAAAGTTCATGGAAAAGGAAATTTAATTCTTACAGGTCAACTCGGAGAAATCATGCAAGAGTCTGCCCAAGCTTCATATAGTTTTGTGCGAGGAAAAATGTATGAATGGGATATTACAGATGTTCTCCATAAGGATTTTGATATTCATATACATGTTCCTGAAGGTGCCATTCCAAAAGAAGGACCTTCTGCTGGGATAACGATTGCCACTGCAATTATTTCTCTTATTACGGAAATCCCTATTAATAAAAAAATAGCAACGAGCGGAGAAATAACTCTTAAAGGAAAAGTGCTTCCAGTTGGTGGAATTAAAGAAAAAATATTAGCTGCTTATCGTGAAGGAATAAGAGAAGTCATATTTCCTGAAGGCAACCGTGCTGATTTCAAAGACATACAAAAGAAAATCAGAGAAAATATGAAAATCCATTTCGTGAAACATATGGACGAAGTATTAAGTTTAGTATTAACAAAGGATGTATTAGAGGAAATAAAAAAGAATAAATCATATTTATCAAATAAGCTTTCAAAAAGAGAAGGGGAGGAGACCCCAAAATCCCCGATTAACTAATTGATAATAATATAGTTATAAGAATATTAAAGATATTTTCTTATTTTAATTAACCAATAG